>JAIYBR010000125.1 GCA_027488435.1 Flavobacteriales bacterium | reverse complement strand
TTTCTGCCGGATTTTCAATTCCTGTTGGCAAAACAGCGACTAATTTTTGGAGTTGCGAAGCCGCTCTATCCCAATCAGACCTCAACACATTCTCCCAACTGGATGCGTCAGATGATTTGGGAGGAGCTTTTCGCACGCGTCTTCAGCTCAACGAGCTCATCACACCGGCTGAAATGGATGCATGGAATGCCGATTCTAACTTGGTTCGTCGCAGCTCGGCTTCGGTGAATTATGAGTTTACCCACCGGCACTTTAATCCTATTGAACGCTTTCGTGAAGTTGAATTTTCGCGCAACTGGAATATTGGCAACACAGGCGCACTTCGCAGCGAAAATCATTTAGCAACGGTTCAACTGGCGCACAGAAATAAACGTTGGGGAAAGGTTAGTCTCGCGGCCGATTTGTTTCATATGCCTGAGCTTTTCGATGGTTACAAAATCAAGGGCAGTACTGATATAGCAACTAAGCGCAAGTTTTTTTCGCAATCAGAAGGATCGCTGTTATTCTCGCGTGGTTTGGTCAACTCCTTCTTTGCTCGTCATAAAGGACGAACTGCTCAGGATATTGGCAAGATTCGTTTCACAATTATGGACGAGTATGAACGCAATCTATTCTATGCTGCAGATACGATACAGAATTCATCCTATGAGTTTTTGGACTGGGAAGCCTCCATTGGAAATGCCGACACCACACAGAAAAGCATTCGAGTGTTTTACCGTGATCGCATAGAGCGAAAACCGCTCAATGAATTGTTGAGCCCTTCGGCAAGGGCAGATCACTATGGGATGCAGTGGATGCAGCGTTGGAAAAATGAGAGCCGCATTTCGTTGCAGTTGAGCAATAGGCGGCTGCGGGCAATCAATCCGGAATTGTTTACGCTAGAGCCCGAAAACACGTTGCTTGCGCGAGGTGAATTCAGCACGAAACTCTGGAAAAACGCAATTCAGAATACGACCTTCTATGAAATCGGATCAGGCTTGGAGCAACGCAGAGAATTCATTTACCTAGAAGTACCTGCGGGTCAGGGAGTGTATGTATGGAATGATTACAACGGCGATAATGTGAAGGATTTGAATGAGTTTGAGGTAGCCGCATTTGCCTATGAAGCCAATTACATACGGAGTTTCGTGCAGAGTAATGAGTATGTGAAAACGTACTCGAATCAATTCAGCGAGTCGGTCATTTTTCAACCTGCACGATTGCTGAAGGCCGTAAAGCCAACGGGGCGTTTTCTTTCGAAATGGAGCTCGGCCACCACCTTTCGTATTGAGCGAAAAACATCACAAGAAAATGGCTCGGAGCGATTCAATCCGTTGTTAACCGATTTGCCCGATTCGGTCTTGCTTGCTTCGCAGGGAATCATTCGCAACATTCTTTACTTTAACAAGGCTAATCCTGTTTTCGGAATGGATTACACGAACCAATTACTGGAGAATAGAAATTTACTCAGCAATGGTTTTGAAAGCAGAAACGAACAGTTGAATCAGTTGGCAATGCGATGGAATTTCTGGAAGGCGCTAACCTTTTTTCAAGAGTTGAAATGGGGCGATAGAGCGGCGAAATCCGATTTTTTGAATGGAAGAAATTTTTTGATTCGATACAATCAGGTGCAGCCAAAATTGACCTATCAGCCTTCGCCTTTTTTGAAGGTGAGTGCGCTGGCCCAGTATGCAGACAAGCGAAATACCCAGGGCGCAGAGCAGGCTATTGTTCGAAAGCTGGGCGCAGAGTGCACGTGGAATGTTGCCGAAAAGGGCAGCGTGCGGTCGGAGTTTAACTTTTATGAAATCGATTTCACCGGAACACCCGCCAGTTCTTTGGGGTTTGAGATGCTCGAAGGATTGTTGCCCGGTAACAATTATACATGGCTTGTTTCCTGGCAACGCAATGTGTCGGAGCATATTCAGCTAAACGTTCAATACAATGGCAGGAAACCACAAGATGTAAAGCCTATTCACGCGGGTAGCATTCAGGTGAGAGCTGTTTTCTGATGCGGGCAATCGCTCCATAAACAATCATTCCGTGCGATGACGTTTTTCGGCTCGAAAAAACTTTTCATCTCTATGTTTGTTCCTATACAAACCAAAATTACATGCGTACACTATTTCTTTTTCTCGCCATTTCAATGAGCGCGTCTTTGATTGCTCAGACAACTGAAACACTGTCTATCGGCTCGAAAGCACCGGCTACCGATTTGAAAATGGCCGATATTTCCGGTAACAGCTATGCCCTGAATGATATCAAGAAGGAAAAGGGGTTGCTGGTGATTTTTTCTTGCAATGGTTGTCCGTTTGTTGTTGGAAGTGAGGGAAGTGAAGGCTGGGAAGGCCGCTACGAAGAGTTGCGCAGCCTTGCTGCTACCAATGGTATTGGCATGGCGCTCATCAATAGCAATGAAGCCAAACGCGATAAGGGTGATGACCTCAATAGCATGAAAACACGCGCCAAGGAACATGGCTTTGAAAAGTGCGCCTATTTGTTCGACGAAAACTCAGCGGTTGCCAATGCTTTTTTTGCTCGTACAACTCCTCATGTGTATCTGTTCGACAGCAGTCTGAAGTTGGTATACAAGGGCGCCATTGACGACAATGTTGACGATAGCAAAAAGGTGAAAGAACCTTATCTGAAAGAGGCAATTAAAAATCTTGCTGCCGGTAAGAAAATTAAGCCCGAAGAGACAAAGCCTGTTGGTTGCAGCATCAAGCGTGTAGGCTAAGGGTCTGTGCGCTTGGTATCATGCGGAATCCACATGAAAAAGTGTGGATTGTTTTTATATGATTCAATGTCTGGTGTAGAAATCAATAAGACTAAATCAACTAGCCATAGAATGCCCCCTCCTCCGAATGTAAGCGTGTATGCAACCGGCACTTTTACATCAGTTCCGAGGTAGAGTCGATGCATGCCAAAAAGCCCAAGTGTAAGGTCGAGAGCTATTGCAACCAGTCGAGGATTCTCATGGTTTGCCCATCGATTCTTCAATTTTAGTTCACCCTCATCGTTTTGTTCGAAAACGATGTTGGCCAATATGTTGTCGGTTGGCGATTGACTACATACCGACAACGGCGCGTGCAGGAAGCACAGCATTGCGAATAGGAAACAAGCGCTTTTCATCATCGATGATGAATGCTGCAGAAGTTAGGTGAGGATGAGCATCGCGTCGCCGTAAGCCCAGAAACGGTACTTCTGCTTAACAGCTTCGTTGTAAGCCTCCATGATTAAGTCATATCCGCCATACGCAGTAACACACATGAGCAATGCACTTTCAGGCTGGTGGAAGTTGGTAATCAGACTGTCGGCGATGTTGAATTCATAGGGAGGATAAATGAACTTGCTAATCCATCCGTCGTATGGTTTGAGCAAACGATCTGTGCTGACACTGCTCTCAAAAGCTCTGAGCACCGTATTCCCTACAGCACACACTCGATGTCCTGTTTGAAGAGCATGGTTTACAACCTTTGCTGTTTCATTGGGAATGATGCACTGCTCACTTTCCATTTTGTGCTTGGTGAGGTCTTCAACTTCTACCTGACGAAATGTTCCGAGGCCAATGTGCATTGTTATTTCTGGCATCTGTACACCCTTGATTTCAGCTCTCTTCAATAACTCGCGGCTGAAATGCAGACCGGCAGTTGGAGCGGCAACAGCGCCTTCGTGTTTGGCGAAAATGGTTTGAAACCACTCTTCATCTTCAGGCTGAACCGGACGATTGATGTATTTCGGTATGGGTGTTTCGCCCAGTTTATAGACCAGAGCTTTGAATTCTTCGTGAGTGCCATCGAAGAGGAAACGAAGTGTTCGACCGCGTGAAGTTGTGTTATCAATCACTTCAGCAACGAGCTCGTCGTTTTCACCAAAATAGAGCTTGTTTCCAATACGAATTTTGCGGGCCGGGTCAACCACGGTGTCCCACAATAAACTCTGAGCGTTCAATTCACGAAGCATGAAAACTTCTATCATGCTGCCCGTTTTTTCCTTATTGCCTTGCATGCGGGCCGGAAACACACGGGTATTGTTATTGACCATCACATCACCTTCCTCGAAATAATCGAGAACGTCTTTGAACATCTTGTGTTCGATTTTGCCCGTGCGCTTGTGAACAACCATTAGTCGGCTTTCATCACGGTGCTTGGCAGGATGCTGAGCGATCAGCTCCTCGGGCAGTTTGTATCGAAACTGCCCCAATTTCATCATGGAAATCAATGCTCTAAGATTTAAAAGTGGTTAGCGAATGTACAATTTCGAAATGCCTTTGTAAAGGAAAAGTTTGTAATCCGCTGATATACAGAGGTGAATTTGTTAAATGCTCATCAATTGAAGCCTTTCGAGCAGAGTTTCAACGGTCCATGCGTCACTGATATCGAAGGGTAAACTTTTGCTTCGCCTCAAGCTGCTCAGGTGCGCTCCGCTTCCGGCTATTTTTCCTAAGTCGTGGGCCAATGAGCGTATGTAAGTCCCTTTGCTGCAGGCAATACGAAATTGGGCTACACCTTTTTCGAAGGAGAGAATTTCGAACTCATCGACTCGAATCGACACGGCAGGAATCTCGATCTGCTCGCCTCTGCGCGCCGCCTTGTAGGCGCGTTGCCCGTCAATTTGCTTGGCGCTAAATCCGGGTGGTCTTTGCATTAGGTCGCCTGTTAGTTGTTTCGCTGCATTTCGAATGGACTCCAGTGTAAGGTGAGTTGTCGGGTAATTTCCTTCGGGTTTGGTTTCCAGGTCATAACTGGGAGTTGTTTGCCCGAAAGCAATGGTACCGATGTATTCTTTTTCACCTGCTTGTAAGTTGTCTATAATCTTGGTCATTCGGCCTGTACAAATCACGAGAAGCCCCGTTGCCAGCGGATCAAGGGTGCCTGCATGACCGATTTTGAAACGTTGAGGGTGCCCATGCTCATTGGGAGGAATGACCAGTTTGTGCTTTACAAATCCTTTGATTTTGTTGAGTGCATCGAAGCTAGTCCAGCCAAGTGGTTTGTCGATTAGGATAAGTGAACCGTGGATGAATTCTTCCAGGCTTTCAAAAGAGTTGGGCGCTTTCATGTAGGAGGGCGTAAAAGTAGGTCCGAGAAAAGGTTCAATGATTCATTCCAAAAAACACTTAGTTTTGATCCAATGAAGAAATTGATTTTTCTGTTGTTCGTCGCTGTTCTGTTGTGGTCTTGCGCATCGAAATCGGAGCGTGCCGCTCAATACAACGACAGAATTATCATGACACAAAAGTCTATTGTTGATGCCCTGGTTGTTATGGATTCTGTATTTAGTGACACCAATGCAACCATAGACTGGATTGATTTGCATTATGCCAATTTGCAGGCGCAGGTGAAACGTTCAATTCTTGCTTTAGATAGCATAGGACCATTTCAAGAAGATCCCTCTTTTCAGCTTTCTGCCCGCGAATTATTCAGATCGTATGAGGCTTTGGTTGGAATGGAGTATAAAACATTGGTAGAAATAAAACTTTTGCCGGCCGAAAGCGTAAACGTGGCAATTGTCGACTCTAACCTCGCTGTGCAAGAACGAATTTTTTTGCAATCCAGAATTGCTCAGGAACGTTTTTACAAGGCTCAGGAGGAGTTTGGCAAGAAGTACAACCTCGATTTTGAATAATTTCTTGACATGATAAAAAGCTCATTTTTGTTTTCAGTGTTCTTTGCACTGGCACTGCAGTCCTTTTGCCAGCGTGGCATGTTGGATAACGCACTGGGAATTCGCCTTGGCCTTGGAAATGGTGTCACCTATCAGCATTTTGCATCCGATCGAATTGCCATTGAAGGGATAGCCTACCAGCGTTATGGCGCTTTTAATCTGACTGTATTGGCCGAGGCTCATGAGAAATTATTCGATGTAAAGGGATTCAGGTATTTTTATGGAGCCGGTGGTCACATATGGGCATACAATCAAAAGAGTGTGCTTAATGAAAATACATTGAGCGAAAACTCGATAGCACTGGGAGTTGACGCCATAGTTGGTTTAGCATATTACCTTCGGTCACTTCCCATTCAGTTCAGTGTTGACTGGAAGCCCGCCATGAATCTAAAGGGTAGCAATTACATAGAATGGGATAGCGGCGGACTCAGTGTTCGCTATCGATTTTAAATTGATTTAAAGCATCCTATTTTTACACCGTTAGGTTGTTTCGCAGTTAAATCAAGTTAACCGAGAGCTTCCCAATTATACGATTCTTGAATTTTGCCTCACCGGTATTTGTGATGAAGGTCATCGAACGTTTTCACTTTTGACGGTACTTGGCTTCCGCAAATGAAATCTAAATATATCCAGTGGCTTGTTATCGGTAGCTCTGCAGCAATGTTGGGCCTTATAGCCATTCAAGTGTATTGGATTAGCAATGTGTTTACGCTACGCGAACAAGAATTCTCGGAGCATGTCAATGAAGCTTTGAAGTCCGTGTCAGTCGAGCTGGAAAATGAGGAAACCCAGGCTAATTCCGGGGCTGGGTCTATGAGTTTGCGGGCTTCTTCCAGGGAGAGCCTTGTAATAAATCGCGGTGACGGCGAAATAAGTGTGGTGAGTCAACCAACATTTGGCGACGACAGTGTATCTGTCGATCCTTTGGCAGCAGCTGGAGTGAAAGACGCGCGAATCTTATCTCAATCGGGAATCTTAAATGATATAATGGGCGGTTTGTTGGAACTGGATATTTACACCAGTGTTATAGATCGTATCGATACGCTATTACTCGATACACTGATAAATCGAGCCTTTGCTCTTCAGGGTGTGCGTGCTGATTATGATTATGGCGTATTTAATAAGCTTCAGCAACCCGAGATAATTGCAGCAAAATCGAAGTGGAACGCGGAACAAATTCAACGAGAAGGTTATCGTATCCAATTGTTTCCGGGCGACCCAATTGCAGATCCCAATTACCTCTGTGTTTATTTCCCCCGCGAGCGACAGTATGTGTTGAGCACCATGGGCACCATGCTCACCACTTCTGCTATTTTGATGCTTTTGCTTATGTTACTTTTTTCATTTTCGTTCAATACGATTTATCGTCAAAAAAAACTGAGCGAGATAAAAAATGACTTCATCAATAATATGACGCATGAACTGAAGACTCCCATTGCCACCATTTCACTGGCTTGTGAGGCGTTAAGTGACCCCGACATGCGAACCGGCGAAAAGGCAATATCGAATTATGTGGGGATGATACGCGATGAAAATAAAAGGCTGGGTGTATTAGTTGAGAATGTGTTGCGCACATCCATTTTTGAGCAAGGGCAGATGAAATTGAAAATGCAGGAGTTTGATGTGCACACAGTAATTCTGCAAGTCATTTCGAATATCGGGATACAAGTGAAGTCAAGAAACGGACAAATTGCAACTCGTTTTTACGCTGAAAACGCGATAGTAAAGGGAGACCAGTTACATATTACCAATGTTGTTTACAACCTCATCGACAACGCAATGAAGTATGCCGAGGGAAGTCCGCTCATTGAAGTGGAGACCCGCGATGAATCAGGCTTTCTTGCCGTTTCCTTTCGTGACAACGGTATTGGAATCAGCAAGGAAAATCAGCGAAAAATTTTTGATAAACTATACCGCGTACCGACCGGCAATATTCATAACGTGAAAGGTTTTGGTTTAGGCCTTAGCTACGTGAAGGGAGTCTTGGAAATGCATGGCGGCACGGTAGATGTAGCAAGTGAACTTAAGAAGGGTAGCACCTTCACCATCCATATACCTATTGAACATGAAAAAGAAAACAAGAATCCTGTTGTGTGAAGACGACCCTAATTTGGGCATGCTTCTGAAAGATTATTTAATAGCTAAAGGTTTTGAGACAGAGCTTGCCGTTGATGGCAATGAAGGTCTCAAGACGTTTCGGCGCAGCTCATTCGATTTCCTCATCCTCGATGTTATGATGCCACAAAAGGACGGATTTACTCTAGCGGCCGAGATTCGTCAGGATGATAAGCACACCCCCATCCTCTTTTTAACCGCGAAAAGCATGAAGGAAGATACATTGGAGGGCTTCAAGGCGGGTGGTGACGATTATATGACCAAGCCCTTCAGCATGGAAGAACTACTTGCACGAATTCAGGCAATACTAAGGCGCAGTGCAGCATTGCCCGATGCTGATGAGGTGGTTCAATTTACCATTGGAGCATATGCGTTCGATTACCAAAAACAAAAACTATCATCGCCAGGGTTCGAAGTAAAGCTCACAACCAAGGAGAATGAATTGATGTATCTGCTTTGTAAAAATAAAAACGGAATCATGGAGCGTGGCTATGCGCTCAAAGCCATATGGGGCGACGATAACTACTTCAATGGCCGTTCGATGGACGTTTATATTGCTAAACTTCGTAAGCATCTGAAGAACGACCCTGCCGTGGAAATTATCAATATTCACGGTAAAGGATTTAAACTTTTGGTGCCGTGATGTGAAGGTCCCTGTTTTTGGGCGGGCATGCCTCAGGCATGGTCGTTTTAAACTCCTTCAGTAAAAAGTTTTTTCCTTGGACTTCTGCGCATTACTTTCGCGCCCGAATTTTAACCGATTACGATGTCTCAAAACACAGGTAAAGTTGCCCAAATTATCGGTCCGGTAGTGGATATTTCCTTCCCGGCCGGCCAAAAACTCCCCAACATTCTCGACGCGCTTGTAATTAAGCGCCCCGGTGGTGATCTCATTCTCGAGTGCCAACAGCACATCGGAGAGGATACCGTTCGCGCTATTGCGATGGACGCTACCGAAGGTCTGCAGCGCGGTCAAGAAGTATTTGCTACAGGTGCTAGCATCACAATGCCGGTAGGCGACGCCATCAAAGGGCGTTTGTTCAACGTAGTAGGTAATTCTATCGATGGAATGCCTGAGGTAAATAAAGCGGGTGGTTACTCAATTCATCGCCAACCTCCACGCTATGAAGATCTTTCAACTTCTACGGAAGTTCTTTTGACCGGTATCAAGGTAATCGACTTGATCGAGCCTTATGCGAAAGGTGGAAAGATTGGATTGTTCGGTGGTGCCGGTGTTGGTAAGACGGTATTGATTCAGGAGTTGATCAACAACATCGCGAAGGCATACGACGGTTTGTCGGTGTTCGCAGGTGTGGGTGAGCGTACTCGTGAAGGAAATGACCTGTTGCGCGAAATGATTGAAGCCGGTATCATTAAGTACGGCGAAGAATTCATGCACGGTATGGAGAAGGGTGACTGGGACGTAAGTAAGGTTGATCCTAAGGAGCTGGAAAAATCACAGGCTACCTTCGTATTCGGTCAAATGAATGAGCCTCCTGGAGCACGCGCTCGCGTTGCACTTTCAGGTCTTACAGTAGCAGAATATTTCCGCGACGGCGATGAAAAGTCAGGCGGACGTGATATCCTTTTCTTCATCGACAACATCTTCCGTTTCACCCAAGCGGGCTCTGAAGTATCGGCCCTTTTGGGACGTATGCCATCAGCGGTGGGTTATCAGCCTACCCTTGCCTCTGAGATGGGTCTGATGCAAGAGCGTATTACTTCAACGAAGCGCGGTTCTATTACTTCTGTTCAGGCGGTATACGTACCTGCGGATGACTTGACTGACCCGGCTCCTGCAACCACATTTGCTCACTTGGATGCTACAACCGTATTGAGCCGTAAGATCGCTGAATTGGGTATCTATCCTTCGGTTGACCCTCTCGATTCTACTTCACGTATCCTTACGCCTCAAATCGTGGGTGAAGAGCACTACCGTTGTGCTCAACGTGTGAAGTTGATTCTTCAGCGCTACAAGGAACTACAAGATATCATCGCCATCCTCGGTATGGACGAATTGTCTGAAGAAGATAAGCTTTCTGTATTCCGCGCCCGTAAAGTGCAGCGCTTCTTGTCGCAGCCTTTCCACGTAGCCGAGCAGTTTACCGGTATCAAGGGTACGCTTGTTCCTATCGAAGACACCATCAAAGGCTTTAACATGATTCTCGATGGTCATTGCGACGATATTCCTGAATCAGCATTCAACCTGAAGGGTACTATCGAAGAGGCTATCGAAGCAGGCAAGAAAATGTTGGCTGAAGCAGCTGCCCGTTAATTTGAATACAAACATCCATGAAAGTTGAAATCATCACACCGGAAGCGACCCTCTTTGAAGGTGACGGAAGCTTCGTATTCCTTCCCGGAAGCGACGGTAGTCTTGGTGTATTAAATAATCACGCTCCATTGATTTCATCCCTAAAAAAAGGGACTGTGCGCGTGAAGGATAACACCGGCAAAGAGCATCGCTTCGATGTAAAGGGCGGAACTGTGGAGGTTTTCAATAATAAAGTAACCATTTTGGCCGAGTAATCGGGTTCAGAAGCATAATTTGAAAGAGGGCCATCGACATGGCCCTTTTTTATTGGTTATCAGTAAAATAAAATTGTATTTTAGTGTATCTATTCACCGGTGTATTCAGTATACACGTGCTGAGTTGAGCAAGCGCAATGATGGTTTGTCTTGGCATGCAACGTTTTGTGTATTGAATAGAGTCATTATACATACTTTTGTGTCCTTAACTGGACAAACTGAAAACCCTCGAATCATGAGAATTCTCGGGATATTGCTTGCAGTCATTTTAGGGAATCTAGCATCAACTGGTGCCTGGTCTCAAACTCCTGCTGCGGGTACTTCTTTCTGGTTGGGGTTTATGTCGAATTCAGATGATGGTCCGAACGACAATCTGGTCGTAACTATCTCGGCTGAATTCGCTACATCAGGGACTATCGAAATCCCTGGACAAGGATGGAGTCAAGTCTTTTACGTCGATGCACAATCGAGCACTCAGGTGTCATTGCCTGACGGGCTGGCGGAGGTGAGTTCCGATCAATTGGTCGAATCGAAGTCGATTCATATCCAAAGCATGGGGCCTGTAACCGTTCAAGCGCTCAACTATGCAGAAAGTAGCGCTGATGCTACTCGGATTCTTCCCCAAACAATGCTTGGCACGAAGTATTTGGCGGCGAGCTATCAGGGTCTTACCGATTATAGTTCCGAGTTGTTGATTGTAGCAACGGAAGACGGCACGGAGGTGCAGATTATTCCGAGCACTACGACAAGTGCCGGCAATGCTGCCAATGTTCCTTTCATAGTGCAATTGGATGCGGGCGCGTGTTATCGTATGGAAGCATCTGGAAATAATGACTTGACGGGCACACAAATAACAGCTACTGCAGTGAGCGGCAAATGCAGGCCATTTGCTGTTTTTGCCGGCGCGGGTTGTGCCAATATTCCAGTGAGTTGCTTTCAGGCATGTGATCATTTGTTTGAGCAGCTGTATGATCTGGAAAAGTGGGGTACCGATTATATCATTACTCCGTTTGGGTTTAATGTTAGTAATGATTACGTCAGTATTGGCCAGCCACGTTACACGTATCGCATCATGGCCGCGCAGAATGGAACCTCGGTCACTGTTGATAATGTTACTGCCATAAATCTGCAAGCGGGCGACTTTGTTGAATACAATGGAGAAAGTCAGACGCATTGTATCCATGCGACCCAGCCAATCGCAGTTATTCAGTACATGCAGGGTATTTCTTGCGGTGGAAACGGCGATCCAGCCATGGTAATGCTTGATCCGCTCAATCACACTGTTACCTCTGCAAGATTTAATATTCCCAACTCACCTGTCATCAATGAGCATTATATCAACCTGGTTGTGAAAGCTGAGGCGCTGGGTCAATGTTGGATGGATGGAGCGTTGATTCCGGTCAACCAGTTTGCCGCTGTTCCTTCTTGCTCCGGATATTTTGAGTGTTCGCTCTCTGTTAATTCAGGCAACCATCGAATTCATTGCCCATCTGGCTGCAACGGAATACTATATGGAATATCGGACGACGGCTTAACCACGACAAGCTACCTTTCTAGTTTATCAGTAGACGTGCATACACCTCCCATAAGTTGGGAACAAACGGTTTGTTCTTCCAATAATGTTGAATTAAGTGTTCCGAGCGATTATAGTTCACCTCAATGGTATTATGCCAACGATGCATCTTCTGTATTATCCACTCAAACCACCTTTACTATAGCGACACCGATTCAAAATGCGGCATATGAGCTGAGAGCAATCAATAACCTGTCGGGCTGCATTGACACCTTCTACTTCAGTGTTGAATCGCCCGATGCTATTCCGATTAGTATTATTCAGGATCAATTGAATGTATGTTCGTTTGAAAATGTAACGCTTACAGCTATTTCGAATGAAGCCAATGCTTACTACCTGTATAATTGGAGTGCCGATAACGTGTTGTTGGGCCTTACCACACCCAGCATTTCGGTTGAGGCGGATGAAAGTATTGACTATTCGGTAACGGTTTCGACACCTTCAGGATGTGCCCAATCAACTAGTGTTACCAATCTCGTGGTGAATCAAGGCGATGTTGCTCGTTTTTCAGTTTCAGAAGAAGTCTATCAAATCTGTGCGGGTGAATCGGTTGACATGTCTATTGAGGCAGAGGAAGTGGTTTGGAGAGATAATTTTGATCCGTCTATTTCTTGGGGTGACTGGCAGACCATCAGTGGAGGAATCGAAAGCAATGTATGCGGAACAATTACTGGAAACGGTCTTTATTTCAATGGTTCTTTTCCGCGTGAGGCCATCACTCAGCCCATCGATTTAAGTGGTGGAGGCACGGTCTATTTTTCGTTGAAAGTTGCCAATGGAAGCGCTCCATGTGATAATGCTGAGCCCGGAGATAATGTTGTACTTGCTTATTCTGTAGCAAATGGTCCGTGGGTAGACGTGCAGGTGTTTTACGAATCGGCATATCCCGATTTTGTAGGCGTAGAAGTGCCGCTACCTGTAGGAGCCTCGGCGGGAAATGTTCGTCTTAGATGGAGACAAGTAGGATTTTATGGTCCTAACCAGGACAATTGGGTGCTTGAAAATGCTTTTGTAGGTCGTAATGGTTCAGGGTCGTTGAGTTGCACATGGTCGCCACAGGCTTCCCTGTCGGCAAGCACAGGGTCGGTCGTAAGTGCGTCGCCCACTCAAACAACAATGTATTACGTGACTACAATTGATCCTGCCACGCAATGTGATTATCTCGATTCGGTTTTGGTTGAAGTAGGGGAGCCTTTCAGTTTGCAGATGAGTGATGATGCTGTGGTTTGCGGACCGCAAGACTGGATGATTTCGGCAGAGCCTTCCATACCCGGGCAATATCAGTTTCAGTGGACACCAAGCGCTTCATTGGTTGGGGCTTTTACTCAGAATCCGACTGCCGATGTGCAACAAACACAAACCTACCAAGTGGAGGCTACATCGGAATTTGGATGCACGGCCAACGGCACCCTTACACTGTCACTTGCCTCGATTTTTTCGATGTCGCTATCCATATCCGACAATTCTCTTTGCTCAGGACAATCGGCTACGTTGCAGGCAGAGTTGAGCGGCGACCTATCGGGAGTAGTTTTGGAGTGGGAGGGCGATCCGTCTATTGATGGTCTGCAAACTCAATCGGTTACGGTTGCGCCAGCCGGCGATGCGGTTGTGACATGTATCGCTACTCATGAGTTGACCGGCTGTCAGTTGGAGGAAACCATCGATATCTCCGTTACACCTCCTTTTAACGTAGATGTTAGTTCAGGCTCTATTTCGAGTTGCCTGGGAATCGGACAAAATATCGGAGCCGTTTGTTCGCTGAATGAGCCGGTGCAGTGGCAATGGTCACCTTCCAACTGGGTTGCCAATGATGCAGCCGAGAACACGCAACTGGTCACTAATAATTCGGGGATGCTCTCTGCAACGGCTACGTCACAAGACGGCTGTGAGGCCTCTGCTTCCATCGAAATAGCAATTGCACCATTGGTAATTGATTTGGGTTCGGATATACAAGTATGTGAAGGAGAAACACCGCTGCTCCAAGTGCAATGGCCCGTCGGCTATTCGGTACTTTGGAGTACGGGATCAACCCAGTCAAGTATTGCAGCCGATGAGTCTGGATTGTACAGCGTGATAGTTGAATCGCCTGAGGGCTGCATAGCGGAGGATCAAATTATGGTGGAGTTCATACCATTTCCAACCATCGATTTACAACCCAACACATCTGCATGCGAAGGTGATGAAATTGAGTTGAGAGCCGGTTTGCCCGGCCCGGCCTACGAATGGAGCACAGGCGAGTTGTCTTCGATGATAACCGTTACTGAGTCGGGAACCTATACGGTTGAGGCATCGAACAATGGATGCACAGTTTCTGCAGCAACAACGGTAACCTTTCATTCGTTACCCAATCAGCCATTCCTTCCAGAATATGAATTTTGCTTTGCAGTTAACGACGATGTGAATTTTCTGGATGCCGAGAATGAAGGATCAACCTATGTGTGGAATAACGACTCTACTTCCCGCATCTTCATTCTGACAGAGCCGGGTGTTTATTCCGTCTGGATAACAAACAGCAAGGGCTGCGGGGTAGAGTTTCAGACAGAGGTTCTGGAAGATTGCCTAGAGGCCTTGTATGTTCCCAATTCGTTTACACCCGATGGAGATGGAATCAATGACGCTTGGTTGATTTATGGCGACAACATCAAGACGTTTCATCTTCAGTTGTACAACCGAATGGGTGAGATGTTTTTCGAGAGTTTTGATATGTCGCAACCTTGGCTCGGACAAAGGCATGATGGCGACCATTTTGTGGAGTCGGAGGTTTACCCATACATCATTCGCTACCAAACGGTGGAGCCCAATGGAGCTTTGAGTGAAGAGAAGATTTTGAGAGGGTTTGTTACCCTTATTCGATAGAATTATTGACCCTCTATTAACTTATACAACTCGTCGAGTTTTGGCTGTAGAATAATTTCGATTCGACGGTTTTTTGATTTGTCAAGTGCATCGACAGGAAAGAATTCGCCACGACCTGCGGCACTCAAAATTTGAGGTTTTACGCTGCTATTGGCCAACATTATTTTTACTACTTCTGTGGCTCGCAACACGCTTAGGTCCCAGTTGTCTTTTGGGTAAGTAGGTGAATTGAGTTTGTCGGTGTCGGTGTGGCCTTCAACGATAACTTCCATTTCAGTGTCGTTTTCAATGACTTTCGCTAAATCGATAAGGGCCTTCTTCCCTTTTGGATCCACCAATGTGCTGCCGGTGGCAAAAAGTAATTGCGCCTCCATGCTCACGTACACTTTACCATCTTTTTCACTTACAGTGAGGCCCTTGTCTTTGAAGCTAAGTAATGCTGTCTGAACTTTATTTTTCAGCGCCTGACTTGCAGCTTCCTGGTCGGAAAGCAGTTTTTCCAAATCACCCAGACGCTTCTGTTTCTCTGCCAGTTCTGCATTGGTTTTATCAATAGCTGCTTGTTTTTCATTCAGATCTTTTTCCAGATCTTTCAGCATGTCTTCTTTTCTCTGAAGCGACTCTTGTGTTCTATTGAGCTCCTCTACGAGTTTTTTGTTTTCACCTGTGGCTTGGGAAAGCAGCTCTTTGCTCTTATTCGAAAGCATTTCATTGAGTTCATTTACTTTATCGTACTGCGTTCTTAATTGGCGGTAGTCTTTCCCCATCTTCATAGTGTCGTTTGCCAGAACGGTATTGATGTCGCTCAAATCGTCAACCTTGTTTTCTAGGTCTTTCTTCGCTGCCTCCAATAACTCGTTGGACTTTTTGAGTGCATCAAGTTCTTTTTCACACGCGTTTTTTCTGTCGACCGTGTCGGCATATTTACGCTGAGGGACGCAGCTGCTAAGGAGCAGCAGGGCTGCGAATGTGGCAATCGAGAGTGTTTTCATGAAGTCGATGAGTTATATGCAAAAGTCAATTTACCAGTGTTGCTTGCTGCTTGCCAAAGAGAATGTTTTTAACCAACCTTTGTGCAGGAGTTTAGCTAATCCAACCGATCACTTCTTCCAGTTGAACTGCTGGAATTTCGAGCTTGTTTTTTTTGCGGTAGCCATTCAACTGTTGGTGAATGGCTGTCGGTTTGCTGTCTTTCAATTTTTCGATTGAATCATAACCAGCTTTGATGACATGCTCGGCCCACGATTCGGGTATTCCCAGAGCAATGAAATCTTGGATGTTGGGACCCGATTGAAATTTCTCAGGGCGCATTTGAGGGAAGAAGAGTACCTCCTGAATGGCTTCATTATTCGTTAAAAACATGACGAGTCGGTCTACACCGATTCCCATTCCTGATGTTGGAGGCATGCCGTATTCAAGTGCACGTAAAAAGTCCTGGTCTATAAACATCGCTTCATCGTCGCCTCGTTCCTGAAGTTTCAATTGATCCTCGAACCGTTGGCGCTGATCGATAGGGTCGTTTAGCTCGCTATAGGCATTGGCCACTTCTTTTCCGTTTATCATCAACTCGAAACGCTCGGTGAGCTCCGGGTTGTCTCTGTGTCGTTTGCAGAGCGGTGACATGTCGACAGGATAATCCATGATGAACGTCGGTTGAATGAAGTTGCCCTCACACTTGGCCCCAAAAATTTCATCGATGAGCTTTCCCTTACCCATAGCGTCGTTGACTTCAATACCAATGCTTTGCGCAAAGGAGAAAAGTTCAGATTCTGTTTTGCCCGTGATATCGAAACCGGCGTATTGCTTGATGGCATCTGTCATGGTGATGCGCTGGAATTGTTGGCCAAAATCGATTGTACGATTTCCAAACTCAACCTGTGTGGTGCCCAATGCTTCGTTGCATACATGTCGAATCATGGCCTCTGTGAAGTCCATCATCCAGTAATAATCCTTGTAGGCCACATAGATTTCCATCACAGTGAACTCCGGGTTGTGTGTGCGATCCATGCCTTCATTTCTGAAATTGCGGCTGAACTCGTATACACCTTCAAAGCCCCCTACAATAAGTCTTTTCAGATAAAGCTCATTGGCTATGCGCAGGTACATGGGTACGTCGAGTGCATTGTGATGCGTAATAAAAGGGCGAGCCGATGCCCCTCCCGGTATGGCTTGCAGCACAGGCGTATCCACTTCCAGATAACCGTGTGAATTGAAAAAATTGCGCATCGCATTGACAATTTTCGTACGCGCAACAAAGGTGTCACGGACTTTTTCATTCACCACGAGATCTACGTAGCGCATGCGATAGCGCAGCTCCGGATCTGTGAAAGCGTCGTGTATTACTCCGTCTTTATCGGTTTTTACAACCGGCAACGGTTTGATGGACTTGGCGAGAAGAGTAAAAGATTCAACGTGAATAGATATTTCACCCATGCGGGTTTTAAATAGTTTGCCGTTAACACCAATGAAATCGCCAAAATGTATAAGATGCTTTATCACCTCTTTATAGAGGGTTTTGTCGTCGGTCGGACAAATAGAATCGATACTGATATAGATCTGGATTTTGCCGGTGGAGTCTTGCAGCTGGGCGAAACTTGCTTTACCCATATCGCGCATGTTGTGCAGGCGGCCTGCAATGCTCACCGATTTTCCTTCTTCATACAGGTCAATGATTTCTTTTGCTGTCGAATTGGTTTGAAATTCGGCTGCAGGAAACGGATCAATGCCGAGTGAACGAAGTTTATCGAGCGCTTCTCTGCGCACTATTTCTTCGGGTGAAAGCTGTTGAATCATGCGACAAATGTAAACTTGCGCTTACGTTTAACGAAATGAATGATGGTTGGAAACAATCAACAATTCCGCAGCTTTTATTGATAATGACGGCAATAAAAAAAGCCCGACATCAGTCGGGCTTTTTCAAAAAAACAGGTTTCTTTTTTAACGACGATCGTAGCGATTGTCTTCGATATGTGCAGCCTCTTTGAACGAATTGAAGACGCTGTTGGCTGCCTTTTGCTGGTACGATGCAGTTGTGCGATCGAGGTCAGACTGGTAGTTGTCTACCGACTCGCCAACGGTAATATCTGCGTTGCGCTGAATGACATACACTCCGCCTTTGCCTGTAATAGCTTTCGACATTGTGCCGGTATTCAATCCGAAGCATGCACCAATTACTGTGTTCTCTGTCATGCTCACACCGCTTGTAGGCAGGTTTGAGCTGCGCATTGTAACATTCTCAGCTTTCTTCACTTCCGCACCAATACGCGTTGCGATATCTGCGAGTGAACCTTCGTTCATCATAGCAGCATATTTCTCTGCTTTCTTTTCCTTGATTGTTTCCGCTTTCATTGCATCGTAAACATTTTCGAAAGTAGGAACACCTTTTTCTTTCACTTCGGTAAGCGCCGCAATGATGTACTCTTTACCGATCATCATGGGTTGCGATACTTCGCCCAGTTCTGCACCGTATGCCCAGGAAACGAGTTCTCCTGCATCGGTCAAACTTGCCACAGAAGTAGAATTTGGGCGGATATTTTTACCATCTATCAGCTTTGTACCACCATTGAGTGTGTCAGCTGCTAAACGGAAAGAGGCTGTGTCGGAGCAATTGATCGAAAACTCTTTGGCCATTGCATACGCGCTTTTCACCGTCTTGCTACTTGGCTCAATGGCACGGTCTATTTGAGCAACCTTTGTGTAAGGGAAGTTCTTTCCTGTTACTTCGATGAGGTGCCATCCGAAATCGCTTTCAACGATTTGTAAAGCTCCTACAGCCCCGTTGAAGCAAGCGTCTTCAAAAGGCTTCACCATTTGACCACGGCCGAATTTGCCGAGGTCTCCACCTTGAGCACCGCTGCCCGGATCTTCTGAATACTGACGGGCCATTTCTTCGAAGTTTTTGTCTTTAGCAATGACATTCTTCAAAGAGTCGAGCTTTGATTTTCCGGTTGCCTTGTCTTTGATAAGAATGTGACGAGCTTGTACAGAGTTATTGTCGACACCGCGCTTGCTTGATTTAACAACCAGGAAGCGGCCGTTATGAGCAAATGGGCCAATCACAGTTCCGAGCGAGTCATTTTTAATTCGTGCCTCAACATCGGCAGGCAGCATGCCATCGGTGTAGTTGGTGTATGCTTCAGCCGGATTGCTTGCATTGTTTGAAGCGAAAAGTGAGTCGCTTTTTGCTGTGCGGAAATCGGCAGCAAGCTGGCTCAAGTTGTTGCGAAGTGATGAACTGTCGCCTGAAGTAGCTTGAACAGGGAAGTTCAAATACTTGACAGAGCGGCTGGTTTCCTGGCGGTATTCGCGATCGTTTTTGTGTTTGTTGTAGTAAGCACGAACGTCGCTTTCTGTCCAGGTAATGGTGCTGTCAGGAATTTCAGCGAAAGTCTTTACCACAAATTCAACACTCACTTTGTCGTTTGCTGCTTTGAATGCCCATTTAGCATCTACTGAATTAGCAAAAACTCCTTTGCGGAGCATGATATCATACTTTTCTTTCTGACGCTTTTGTTTGATCAGTTTCTTCCAGTTTTCGGCCATATTGGCGTCCATACCATCGAAGCTTTTTCTCACTTGTTCTTTCAATGCAGTGCTGTCTTTTCCGCCGTAAATCGTGTTTTTCACGAAGGGTGAAAGCAGTTCGCCGAATGTGATTTCTTCGTATTCCTCATCCGAAATTTCGATACCGAGGGCATCGTATTCATCTTGGTAAATAATGTTCTCTACTAGCTGGTTCCAGGTGTCGTTGGAAAGACTTTGCTCATTCCCCTGATATTGGAAGAGCGGCTCGCGGTCTTGAAGAGCTTTCTGCCATTCCTGCGCGCTTATTGATTGGCCATCTATCTCGCCAATTTCAGAATTGTTATTTCCAAAAAGCGACATCACCGCGTCGTAGGGAATAAGGAAGGAAAGCAGTCCCACACCTACCATTACCAACAACAAACCACGTTGCTGTCGGATTTTTTCAATCATTGCCATAAGTCAGTTAATCTTAAAATTTTGGGTTGCGAATATCGTAAAGAGCGCCCATACTTCAACCCATGAATCTTAAATAATTGATGTTCAGTGGGTCGGAGTCCGGCTGTAATGCGAAACTGCTTGAAAATGAGTGAATCAGGAGTACTCTGGTGGTCTCGATTATGAAGATTGGACTTCGATTTTCACTAATTCGATTCTCGTTTCACTCACTTTGAGAGGAGTGAACGTGTAGGAACTGTGGGTGATGGTTTCGTTTTCCTCCGGAATATCCCCTCTTAGAAAGAGCAGTAAGCCGCCAAGCGTGTCATATGCCTCTTGATTTTCCGGTAACTCGAGGTTGTACTTATTGTTGATGTAATCAATTTCGAGGCGAGCGGAAAAATCGAATGATCCGTCGGCGTGGTGTATTTCTGTGGTTTCCTCTTTGTCGTGTTCGTCTTCGATTTCCCCGAATATTTCTTCCACGATATCTTCCATGGTTATCATGCCCGCTGTTCCACCAAACTCATCGACTACGACGGCCACTTGTTTCTTTTGTTTGATGAACATTTCCAATATTTCATACGCTTGCATGGGTTCGGGTATGATTGAAATGGGGCGAAGAATGTGTTGAATGTGTCCCGGTTTTTTGAAGAGTTCGTAGGAGTGAACGTAGCCAATGATATGGTCAATGCTGTCTCGAAACACCAGTATTTTGGACAGTCTGGTTTCGATAAATCGTTTCTTGACGTTTTCGATGCTGTCGGTGATTTCAATGGCCACAATTTCATTGCGTGGCACGAGGCAGTCGCGAGCTTTTAAATTGGAGAAGTCGAGGGCATTCTGGAAAATCTGTATCTCGTGATCAATCGCTTTACTCTGATCGATGTTGCCAGTGGCTTGTTCGAGGTAGTGATCCAGATCGATGCGACCAAATTCAACTTCTTCGTCTTTGATTTCTTTTCGTACTACGAGTCGAATGAACATGTCGGAAATTCCGGTCACTATCCATGCGAAGGCATATAAGACGCCGTACCAGATGGCAAGCGGAATGGCCATCATATTGAGCCATCGATTCGGGTTGATGCTGAAAATGGCTTTGGGAATGAATTCCGCAAATACAAGCACGATGATGGTTGACAGAATTGTCTGAGTGAGCACTACACCAAATTCGCCTATGGAATGAGCGAATGCCGGGAACGAACTCAATATGCTGTGTTCAATGACTTCACCCATAAAAATGCCATACACAACTAAAGCGGCATTATTACCAATCAGCATCGTTGCTATGAAAAGTTTCGGCTTGTTGATGAAGTGACCGATGATGTGCGACGCAAAGACCCCCTGTTTTTTATCGAGCTCGATTTTGAGCTTATTGGCCGTGATGAAGGCTATTTCCATCCCGCTTGAGAAAGCCGAAGCTATGAGGGATAAAAAAATTATTAGAGGCCAATAGGAATCCATTCAGTAACTCGATGAAGCAGGATTTGGTGCAGCCTAATTGCATCGAACAAAACGGAACAAATGTATGAAATAGAAATTAGGACGGCGATTAGCATTATCGATTTGCGTTTCCACGCTCGATGCGCTGACGCATTTTTCTTCTGAACATCCACCAAAAAAAGGATATCGCCGGAATGAAGAATTTGTTTGCTTCGGCGCGCCATGGCTCAAAAAAAATGACCGAGTAGCACGCAAAAATGAACGATGCTATCGTAAAGACGAGCCAGAAATTCTCAATGATTTTATTGGTTTTCTCCATCGTTCTCGGTTTGATTGTCGTCTAAAAGAATTTCTCCGGAAGGTTGTAAAATGCGATACTGCGTAAAGTTATCATTGCTTTCGAGGCCCTTTCCATGAAGCACGGTTCCTCCTTCCATAGTAATCTTAACTTGTTTATCGGACGTGATTCGAGCGCTATCTACTAAGTAAACGATTTCCTCTGTCTCTAATTTTTCACCTAGTTCATTCACCAGAACAACGGAGTTCCAGGCGGTGAATCTTCTTTTCTTTTCTTCGAATTTTCCAAATTGGGCGGTTACGTGGGCGTCTTCGCGCTCGAGACTGTCAAAAAATACCAGGCGAAATCCATTGCTTGCGAGCATATAATCTTCCTCGCCTTCCGGATCGAATTGTTGAAGAAGATTCGCTTCGAGACGCGATTGTTTTTCGCCTTTTTCGGAGAACATATAAACCGCGTTGCTGCTGGTTTGTACAGGTTCGAGGTTGTTGCTGGTAATGGCTTTTACTCGCTCTAAATCATTTTTGCAAGCACAGACGGAGAGCGTCAGAATAAGGGCAATGATTCGCATGGTCGGAATTAGTCGTATTTAATTTGTCTGAACCAGCGGTCAAATAGGGATGGAGTTAAAGAGAATCCGATCATGAATCCGATTTGTTTTTCTTCAACAAGCCCGGCTTCCGTGGTGCCACGTGTTCCGCTTTCTATGCCAAGGTGCAGGCGTGATTGTGACCGAATAATCGGAATCGTAAGGCCTGCTGTATAGGCTATATGACTAATTCGTATTCCGTTGATGGTGAGTTCAGATTGGCTGTTACGATAACCTATGCGGTAATACATACGGTTGAAGATTGTATTTCGAACATCTGCGTTGGGCTTGTATTCCATGCCAGCTGCTACAGCGCTCGCATTCGTTAATCCTGCGTATAGTCTTGCGTTTTCAGACATATCCAATTTGAACTTGTTCCAGTCTTGTGTTTTATACTCCCCGCAGAAAATGAAAGTGCCCCATTTTTTATGATACACCTTGTAGGCAAATCCTGCCTGAATTTTCTGTGGAAGGGAAAGAGTGCCTCGCTCGGCATCCAAAAATCGGGTTGTGTCGCGATATGCAATGTTCGAGTTAAATCGCAATGAGTAAAGAAGTTCGCCGTACTCTGCGGAAATGTTTGAACCAACGCTGTATGTAGCTCCAATTTGCAACACAGAACCTCCAACAATTCTATTTTGTATATCCCGCTTTGTGCTGAGGTTAACCTTGTATTGAAGCCCCATATCCCACGTAATTCCTTTTACCCAGAGATTTTGGTTTTCTATGGTTGAGTAATGCTCTAACTGATTGAAAACAACGATGTTTTCTCGGCTGATGTTGCCGAACAGGTAATTACCATTCACACCAATGGATAGTTGATGAACGCGTTTTATTATGCTATCAGCACTTTCATTATGGCCAATGCGAAACACGCGCGAAAAACCGAGTGTTGCTTTATTGATTCCTCCGCGACCAACGTAATTATAGTTGGCTGTTAGCGTATCACTGAGCGTGTCTTTGGAAGTGAAGCGATAATCGACCGAACTGTAGGGTGAAATTCCAAATGCGAGACCCCATTTTGTGTTTGGTTTCTTGAAACCCATGCTCAATTCATGCACTTGACCATTCAGATAGTTGGTAGATGAAGTTGAGTTGGAGGCCTGCGTGTAGGCTCCTTTAATGGTCGTTTGCAAATTGGTAACCTCCAGAAATGAATAGGAAGCGGGGTTGGCCATATTGAGTGCAACAGGGTCGGAAACAGGAGCGGTAATTCCTCCCATACCAAAGTGAGTGACGTTTCCTGAATTATCAATCAATCCCAAGCCGAATCTGGAATAAATGGAGTTGGGGTTGTATTGAGCATTCAAGGCATTGAGTGCACCAATCAGAAGGAGAGCAGCGAGCAGTTTAAACATTATTGATGCGAAGAATTTCATGGAGACCGATCTGGGTTAAGAGGGCGGACGCAAAAGTCGCACTTTTCAGGTACTTCTCAAAAAATGAATAATCGCCACCCGTGAGAACTGTTCGCAGTGTTCCAAATTCGTCTTGATATGCTTCAATCATGCCGCGGGTTTCTGCGATAACAGCAAACTCGACCCCTGAGCGGATGGAGTCTTCTGTTGTATTGCCCACAAGTTCCGGAAGCATTCCGAGCTTATCGATTTCCGGCAGCATACCGGTGAACTGGCGGAGTGCTTTGTAACGCATGTGAATACCCGGAGCAATAGAGCCTCCCACAAAGGCATTTTGAATGAGCAGTGAATAGGTGAGGCATGTACCGCAATCGATTACCAATACATTTTCACCCGGAAAAAGCGTAGCTGCACCGGCCATATTAGCAAGCCGATCATGACCAACTGTATCGGGTGTGCCGTATGCGTTGATGAAGGGAAACTTCAGCTGGTTGGAAAGTGTGATGCAATTCCACTCTGCAGGTAAATTGAAATGTTGGCCTCGTACATCTGACAGAATACAGCGGTTTAAACTATACTTTTCGGAGATGCGATGCAGCTCTGTTTCAAGATGATCATCTGTTATTATCAAGTGCTCTGCAATCGACCCATCACCCCCAGAAATAGATACTTTAGTATTAGTGTTGCCGCGGTCAATGGCAAGTTGAAAGGGCATTTGGTGGAAGCAATAGATTAGTTGACGGTTCGCGTTCCGGCCATTGATTTGAATGGAGTGAATGCATAGCCCAGGTGCACAGTCATGAATCCGCCATCGAACCACAAGTTGTCTTGATAGATCAACATGTCGAAATTATTCGCTTGCCGAATGTGACCAATCATAGTCGCCCTTACGAACAACGCGTTGAATCGATTAATTTGAAATGTTGGTGTGACAGAAGCACAGAGGTTGGCCATGTAGTCGTAGACATAAATCTTCTTATCGTAATCATCAGGGAACTTCATATTGTTAATCATGGCACTCATACCAAGTCCCACGAATCCGAAAAGCTTGAATTTATCCTGCCAAAGCCTAATGGCATTGCGCTGCCCAAGTTTTTTTTTGAAGTTGAGTTTTAACAAATCAGCAGAAACACCGGCGGTCGCTCGAAAGTAATCATTCCGGAAATAAACGGAACCGGGGGCCGCTCTATTCAAGTTGAGACCAAGTTCACCTCGGACGTACAAGTTTTCTTTCAGCAGATAACTCAATCCCGCGGAAAAGCTGTGCGGAATTACCTTTTCTATTTTAACGCCTTCTGATAACTGAGAGTGCATGAAATGAGTTCCTATTCCTGCGTCAAGCTTCACGTTCACCGGAATAAACTGCCCACAAAACTGCAGGGTAAGACCCAAAAAGGTGATGAGCAGAAACGATTTCATGAGCGCAATATAAAAACAATTACTTTTCACAGGTATATCTATGATTGATTCTACCATCGTTCGTGATCATTCTGTTGTGAACATCTTCTGTTTTTTAGTTTTCTTCTCAGTCTTTCTGCAAGTATTTTGCGCCGTCACTCAATTCAAAAAATTACAATGATTACA
>JAIYBR010000007.1 GCA_027488435.1 Flavobacteriales bacterium | reverse complement strand
GAGTGTACAAACCTGATAATACTGAAAATAAGCCTCCACCGCCGTCGGATTAAATGGGACACAATTCGGATTTGTGTTGAGCATGACCGAAAAATTGAAACAGAGCGTTCCCGAAGCATTCTCAGGATAACTCACTTCAACATAGAAATCCCCCGTTGAAGAGTCAACGCAAGCAATCGTATTACTTATATACGAGCTTTGAGCACATTCAGTTCCTGCCAAAAGAGCAGCACACGAATTCCCGTAAAAAACGCGGTAATCAATATCACCCGGCAAACCATAATTAGACAAGCCGGCTATGTCTGGCTGAAAACCAACATCTACTACATCCGGACCATTGTAATTAAATTTAAACCACGTGGAAGAACGTCCCAAAGGCCCTTCCATGCAGTCAATATTCTCCGGCAGGTCCCAAAACGGATCTACGTTGGTGTGGCAATCTACAATTGTACAAGCCGGAAAAACGCCGTTAGTGGTGGATTGAGTTGCCACGGCATCCGAGCATTCATCGCCGGGGTAATCGGCTACCGGTGTTTGGTTCCAGCGAATGCGCACATCAATTTGTCCGTTCAATGCTTCAAATAATTCCGGTGGTACCGGATTGAAATCGCGCGGGTGAAAACGATCCACAACAACAAAAAATCGACGTTTGGTAAGACTATCGCAAGGATCACCCTGCACGCTAAAATCTATAGCCCCTACTCTACCACAGTTACCCCAATAAATATTATGCGCCCGCAAATTCAGTCCGTCTGCAATGGTTGAATCAACCAACGTTGGACTCGAACCTATTACTGTGGACCAAGGTGTTTCTCCCGAAAGGTCTGTAGAATAAACGTGAAACGTGTTGGCGTACTCGTCTGAAGACAAGTTGCGCACTTCAACCGTAGCTATTCCATTTCCTTTAACCACGAATGTATACCATAGATTTCTCCTTAATATCTCCTCTTCGAATAGCGGCTCATCCGTGAAATAAACCGGTTCTGCTATTGCCCCGTAAATAGAATCTGTGAATACACCATTGCAGCCAACAGACGGATCAGAGGGTGAAGCTCCGGTGGTACAATAAAAAAAGTCATTACTCGGACTTAGATTCGGGTTGGTCGGGTGCACATCACCCACGCGACCAT
The DNA here is from genome assembly GCA_027488435.1 of Flavobacteriales bacterium. Taxonomy (GTDB): domain Bacteria; phylum Bacteroidota; class Bacteroidia; order Flavobacteriales_D; family Sanyastnellaceae; genus JAIBBG01. The sequence continues at coordinate 3,015 of JAIYBR010000007.1, read as the reverse complement.
CATGAAAGACTCCATCAGATGGCACAACATCGAAATCATATGCGTGATCTGCAAAATCAAATCGAGAATAATTGATCGGACTAACATCAATTATGGGAGTTAATGGAATACAATCTTGCGTTGTGTCTGCAAATACTACTAGTGTATATGTGCCTGCCGGCAAACTGCAAATTTCAACATCATTGAACCCTACTTCGCAAGGAACGATGGGCACTTCGGTGGCCAACAACAGAGAATCATTTGTCGTTACATCGAGCTCATACAACAGTTTCCTGAAGGCCCGGATGTTTCTAATACGCAAAAAATACTCGTCATCGGTAGTAAAAACGTAGTAGGCAACCTTATCGAGCGGCGGGTCATTCTCACAAACGAAAATTTCATCATTCACCACCGATTGATAGGTGCTGTCTTTAAAATACTCCTGGCAAAGGACATACTCAGTAAACGGACTGGGATAATCTGCCGAAAGCACATTCGAATAGGTAATGGTATTGGGTGCAACACAAGCCAAGCCTGGACGATAATAGTAGGGTCCTGGTGATGCGGTGGTGTCTAACTGAATCGTAATTCGACTTAAATAGTTCATGCTGGCCAAACCCGTTGGTTCTGCTCCACACCCATTATAACCGCTGTAAAGCGCATTCTCCCTAAAATCGAAGTTATTGTCATAACCTTGACCAAATCCGTACGACACGATTGTATACCAACCCGGAGGCAAAGACTCACACTCTATTCTCTGAAAAACATTACTGCAATATTCCGGTGGATTCATGTAAATACTCAAACCACCTAACCCCACTTGCGACACCTGACCGGAGAACAGTAATAAAGGCGCACCACCTGGGTCTAAATCATTCGGTAAATCAGTAATTGTAATTTCTGCTTCTTGACTTAAATAAAACTCCCGATAAATCAATTTGGTGCGCCCACAAGGAGCAACACCATCAATAGTTTCAGGGTTTTCACGGCAACTAAATGTATCGGGCTGACTTACATGCACCAATCCCGTGGCTAGCAAATCTCCCATATTGTCCGGAGCGGCAGGATTCCAGAAGCGCGTGACATCTTTCTTGAATTCGAAGGTAGGCTGTAATACAGCACCTACATCACTGCTATCGCCGAACTGCGCGAGTGTGTAGGTACCCGGAGTTACACAATACTTCTGCATATTGTATAATCGGGGCAAGGGCTCCCACCAATAGCAACTATAAAAACGAGTATTGAATAAGTTGCAACCCATCTGTGGTTCAAGCCCGGTTACTTCATCGGGCCAGTCATAGACTCCTTGTGCCTGAGCCAGAGCATCAATATCACCCTCATATAAAACCGAGTTACTGGCTATGTCTAATGGAAAGTTCTGATAGTTATAATTCCGAACGACCAGCATACCACTATCAGCGATTGCATCATTATCGACATCTCCAATCTCAACTGTGCGGTATACAGCCCTGTCTGTTGTTGGCCAACAAACAACCTGATCGGGCAGCACTGTCTTCTCACAGGTTAGCTCAGCCAGATCCGAGGTGTAAACAACATTATCTTGCAAAACCAATCCATTATTGATCGCGTCTACATCGCCTGCAGCCGACATGCCATACTCAAAAATGGCCGGCTCTACGAAGGAAACGGTTATGTCATGACGGCGTCCAAACTGTGATGAAACACAATCGTAAGGGTTTCCGCTGAGCAAACTTCTTCCCATGATTTGCAGTGTATACTCGCCCGGTGGCAAACACGTCACATAACACAATCCTGATCCGTTAAAAGGCCCCTCATAAAAAACATCAGCAGGAATCTGAAATGCATTGCAGTTATTAGTAGGAGACTGCGTAAGAACGCGCAAATACATAGAGTGGTTGTAAGTATTACCCGGACAAGCTTGGCATATAGTACTTGACGTAACTATCAAACTCGACTCTTGAGTCAAATTCATCGTAAACCAATTGGTCAAATCGTAGTTTACCGCATTAATTCCAGTGTACCCTGCTGCCGGTATAACATTGTTGCAAACGGGAACCGTTTCACTCATTTGCGAAGAACAAGAGAAATAATCAAAAAGAGTGACAGGCGTTCCAGGCATTGGAGTGGATGTGATGGTGCCAAAATTGTTGCCTGCATTCCATGAAGCCTCAGTAGGAAAAGGCTCCGCTGTTTCACCCTCACCCAAATGCTTCAGGTTTACATAGGATGAATTCGAATAATCGCGCCTGCCAATAATTTGCATTACGTAGGTAGTATTTGGCAGCAGTAAACATGGGATATGTGTATACTCCCCCGGGTAGTGAAATCCGCGGGCATTCGAATAGATCGCATTCGCCGGATTAAAACTGGCAAGCGTTAGTGGAGCCTCAAAAATTCGAACTGCAACCTGGTCTGAGTAATTACCACCATTAAATAGCTCCACCGAATAACTGAACAAGTCGATGTGACTATCAGTTTGAAAGGTTAACCAATATGATTTGCTGTAATCAAGATAATCAGCACCAATGGACGAAAAATACTCGTCATCTGCTTGAATACTTAGGCAAGGCCAGTCCAATACAACTTGATTACCCGCTGTAATTACACCGACATTGTCCGGTGTAGCTATATCATCATTCACGTCGGCACTTGGCGTTGGTGAAATTTCCAATTCGGGATTTACGTTGATGGACAAAGGAAGCGAACCACAAATCTGGATATAGTAAGTACCAGCAGTTAAGCATTCATTCGTGCTCGAAGTTCCTACAGCTCCATCGGTAAAAAAACCGAGGTCAGAACTCAAAGGAATTGAGCTTGTCTCCCGGTAAACGTAAAATCCAAGACTTGTAGAGGAAACATCAAGGCCACTCAAGGCCATGCTGATACTCACTTCTCGAGTTGTGGCAATGGAGAACGTATACCAAACACTCTTCTGAAAAATTGGATTGGCAATGTATTCACCAGGCTCCAACGTCGCATTGTCAAGTGCCACAGAAATACCATTGTAGTTTCCTAGACCAAATCCAGCCGAGGGAATTACTATTTCCGCAGCAG
>JAIYBR010000060.1 GCA_027488435.1 Flavobacteriales bacterium | reverse complement strand
CCGGATCACGAATCAAAGCAAGATCACTCGTAAGCATGGTTGGCTTATGCTTCTTCTTCGCATCAAACGCATCAGGCACCATAGCTTCTGCATTCTTAGCCACCCATTGGTTAGCACCCGCAGGACTCTTGGTTAACTCCCATTCGTATTTGAATAAGAAGTTGAAATAATCGTATCCCCACTGAGCAGGAGTAGATGTCCAGGTTACTTCCAAGCCACTCGTGATGGCATCGGCACCCTTTCCAGACTTGTAACCGCTCTTCCATCCGAAGCCCTGCTCTTCAATATCAGCAGCTTCAGGCGCAGGGCCAACGTTCGATGCAGGACCCGCACCGTGTGTTTTACCGAAAGTGTGTCCACCGGCAATCAATGCTACGGTCTCTTCATCGTTCATCCCCATGCGACCAAAAGTTTCGCGGATATCCTTCGCCGAAGCAACAGGATCGGGATTGCCATTCGGTCCTTCCGGATTTACATAGATGAGTCCCATCTGAACAGCGGCCAACGGATTCTCGAGCTTACGACCTTCCGAATAACGCTGGTCATCGAGCCACTTCTTTTCCGGACCCCAGTATACGTGTTGCTCAGGCTCCCATACATCGGCACGACCGCCTGCAAAGCCAAACGTGTTGAAGCCCATAGATTCCAAAGCGACGTTGCCCGCAAGAATCATCAAGTCGGCCCATGAAATTTTATTGCCATACTTCTGCTTTATAGGCCACAACAGGCGACGTGCCTTATCCAAATTGGCATTATCGGGCCAGCTATTCTGAGGCGCAAATCGCTCCATGCCCGAACGTGTACCACCGCGACCATCGCCTGTGCGATACGTGCCGGCGCTGTGCCATGCCATGCGCACGAAAAGCGGCCCATAATGACCAAAGTCTGCCGGCCACCAATCTTGCGATTGAGTCATAACTGCCGTCAGGTCTTTCTTCAAGGCTGCATAGTCGAGACTATTGAATGCTGTTTTGTAATTGAAATCATTGCCCATCGGGTTCGAAAGCGATGAATTCTGACGAAGTACATCCAGATTCAGCTGATTCGGCCACCAGTCGCGATTATCGTTTGCCTGACCAATGGAAGGAGCAGGAGTTTTAGTAGACGCATGAAATGGGCAATCTGCGATGTTGCCCGAATGCGGTTGTGCTTTAGCTACCATTACAGTAATGAGAAGAAGAGGAATTAGAATCTTTTTCATTTGGGTGAATTTGTTTCAATTTATTTCACTAAAACATGACCAAAACTAGTTTGTTCGATGACATTGATAAAAACTATATTTTTGATACCCTTATCGATTTCATCAATGAACATCCAACAACTTGAATATGCGATTGCCTTGGCCGAAACACGTCACTTCGATACAGCCGCTTCGCGTTGCTTCGTCACACAGTCAACGTTGAGTACGATGATAGCCAAACTCGAAGAAGAGTTGGGCATCGCGGTTTTTGACCGGAAAAAGAAACCTCTTCATGTAACAGATGAAGGCAAAGCGCTCATTGAGCACATGCGCATAATCATCAAAGAAATCAATCAACTGAGGGAACTAAGCAGCGAATTAAAGGGAGAGATAAAAGGCGAATTGAAGATTGCGGTGATACCAACGATTGCGCCCTTTCTGCTCCCGATGTTCCTGCAGGATTTCGCCGAGCGCTTTCCCAACTTGACCATTCGCGTGCGCGAACAAACCACCGGTGAAATCATGCGCCAGCTGAAAACACGTGAACTGGACATCGGTATTGTATCAACGCCGCTGGAAGACAATGAACTCCTTGAAACCAAACTCTACGATGAACCCTTTGTGCACTATGATGCGGGTAAGAAGCAACCCAATACAATAGCAGTAGAGCGCCTCGACCTGAATAACATCCTATTGCTTGAAGAAGGTCATTGCATGCGAACGCAAGTGATGCGCTTGTGCGACATCAAGCGTAAATCATCAACTCCTCGATTCAATTTTGAATTTAAAGCCGGCTCCATCGACAGTCTTTTGCGATTTGTTAAAGCCAACAAAGCAGCCACTCTCCTACCCTACCTCTCCACAACCGGAATGAATGCGCATGAACTCAGCCGTGTAAGTCGCATTGGAAGTCCAGAACCCTATCGAAGTGTTGGACTTGTGGTGCATAGGCACTTTGTGAAGAAGCAAATTTTGAATATGCTCTTCGAGGAAATAACACAGCGAGTGAACAAGGTGATGCCTCAGCGAAGGAGGAAAGGGGAAGAGCTAGCGCCTTTATAGTCCCCACGAATAAATTCGTGGGCAAATGAAAAACCAGTTCATTCGTATCAAAAGAACAATTCTACTCCTTCAAAATTTCATCGACTGTTCCGATAGTAACTGCGTGATAGTTGCTGCGCGCTTTGCCGTAAATCGATTTTGCCATTTCACGCTGATTAGTGGCAACCATCGCTTCGTATAGAGGCGAAACGAACTTACGTCGCCCAACGGTAGTCAGGAACTTCTCGAGCTCGTCGTAAGCCGGTGCGTATTGCTTTTTGATGGCTTGCTCTAACCAGGCAAAAAGCACTTCGTTGTTTCCCGTGGCGGAAATAGCAAACAACTCGTCGAGCGCCTTCATTTGATTCGATGTGACCGTTTCCGAGAAATTGCTGATGAAGCGATAGCGTTCCTGATACGACCATTCGGCCCACGACAACTGGTCGTTCTTCAATTCGCCCTTTTCCCATGAGGCGCGCATCTCGTCGACTTTTTGAAGCTGGCTACTTTTCACAACAGGCGCATTTGATGGCAAACCTTCACCGTATACCCACGCTTGAATGTTGATCTGCTTTTCCATTTCAGGCGTTACCAGATTCGCTCGCAGATAGTCGAGGAAACGCTCGGTGTCCATTACCTGAAACTTGTGCGTGTCGAAATAGCTTTTGATGAACGCATCGAACTTATCTCTTCCCGCTATCTCTTCGATAAGTCGCAAAAAGAAATACCCTTTGTTATAGGCAATGTCGGTCATGCCGTCATCGGGACTGCGACCTTCCAAAGCGAGTTTCAAGCGTGTATCTTCGGGATGGGCTGAAGCGGAAATCT
>JAIYBR010000011.1 GCA_027488435.1 Flavobacteriales bacterium | reverse complement strand
TTGCATCTCGCTGAACATACGATTGGAGTTCTTCGGTTTAATGGAAGCATCGGCCAATGAAGCTTCACCCGTTGCCAACACATCTCGCCAGTTGTACGAAGTGTCTGCTTCAACATATCGCAGCATGCCTTTCAAATCGGCCTTCACAAGCAATTTCCCTTCGCAAACTTCAAGTTGACTCAAATCAAAAAACTCTCGGAGGTCGTTCAATTCTGCTTCCGCAGAAAGGGTTGCGTTCAATTGCGGAGTGTCGAAACCAATGATGCTTCCCGAAGCTTGGATGGTGCTTGCATCGAGTTCACATTTAAACGCATCCACTTGGACTTTGTCTTCCTTTCCTCCTCTTTCAAAGTGAAAATCCGTTTCAATACTTTCCAATGAAACGCCTTGTTCCTTAAGGCGCATGGACCCGTCTTCCACCGAAACATCAGCCCGGATTCTCACAGGGCTGTCTGGTTTAATGCGTGATACTTCGGCTGATGCCGAAAAATCTCCGTCGAGATGATAGTTCAACAACTTTCTGATTACTGCGGGCGGGAATACTTCCAGGGCGTCATCGATGGACTGATTCTTTGCCGTGATTCGAAAACCAAATGTCCCGCTGCTCTTCTCATTGACAGCGCCCGAAACATCACACTTCAAATCACCTACGCTTAGTTTCGTGGGCTGAAAAATATAGCGATCGCTTTCTAACTCGGCTAAGAATGCTACATCGCCCGAAACTAATTTCTTCTTCAGGTAAACATCGCCTGCATTGGTTACATGATCAACCATGGCATCGAGCGATAACTCCACGTCGATGGTTTCAGAAGAGAAATTTCCCGACCCTGTTGTTTGTATGGCGAACAAATCGATTGAAAATCGATTGGGATCATCGGTATAAAGAACACGCGTATCGGTGAGGGTAATTTCCTCCAATTGAATTTCAAAATGAGTTGAATCGTTTTGTGTTTCAACCCACACTTCCCAATTTTTACTGGCATCTGTAGCAACATGCAATTGCACATTCCCTCCCTGAACTTCAACCTCATCAATGCGATAATTGCCACTGAAAAGATCCCATAAATTGAATTTGAGGAAGAGTTGATCTGCGAAAAGAAGTGTATCGCCATTAACCGCATTCTCCTGGACGAACACCCCCGTGAGCTCTATGGATGCGTCGGGAAATGTTTTCCAAAAAGCAAGACCAACATCGTCGACATGAAATTCGGTCGTAATCTGAGTTTCAAGCTCTTCAATTGCATATGCGCCGATTTCGTCTTCATAATACCGCAACACGATGAATACCGAAATTGCCATCAATGCAACAACAGCGGTTAGAATAAGAACTAGACGTTTAATGTGCTTTCCCATGCCGGACTCAAAGAGCTATGCAAAAGGTATAACCTTGAAAGCAGGCTTAATCGTATGCATAAGCAATATTCTCACAGCGCTTTGTTAACTGACAGTATCGGTCTGCATCATAGCATTGTGCGCAAATCGTCGCACCAGCGTGCGTACCAAGAAGGTTGAAAATAAAGCACCCAAGACAACAACCACAGAAAGAATTCCGGCTACATCCAAAAACTTCACCTTAATCGGGTAATTGTCGACAGCACCTCCTGTCATTTCGATGAGACCATAGCGCTGCTGAGCCCAACAAAGCAGCAAGCCCAGTATGGCGCCGAACAAGGCACCCACCAAGTTGATGAGAAGGCCTTCGTATATAAAGATTCGTTGTATACCACGAGTGTCAATTCCCATGGTATTCATGGTCATAATATCCTGTTTCTTTTCAATAATGAGCATGGTCAATGATGCAATGATATTGAAACAGCCAATCAGAAAGATGAATAGCAAAATGAGAAACGTTATCCACTTCTCACTGGCGTTTGTTTTATAAATCAACGCATTTTTTTCCTCTCTGGAAACAATCTTGGCCATGCCGTTCATCTGTGTTTTCAGTGCAGCGGTTATCACCGTTAGGTCGGCACCTTCTCGGGTAAAGACGTCCACGCTCGATACCACATCGGGCATACTGAAGAGTTCGCGAGCGAAGCGCAGAGGAACCATCACATACTTCGCATCCAATTCGGCGTTGACGGCAAACACACCACTTACGGCAATTTGTTCCTGGTTGAATGCTTCTTCTCTGAATTCTGAAATGCGTCTGCCGCGAATTGGCGCTGCAATCTCCATGATTGTCGGGGCATAATCGCGCAGCGGCATGTCGAGTTCCATTTGAATTCCGGAACCAACCACAGCCAGAGGCAAGCTATCGAGTTCGAGCAAATAGTTGCCGTCGACAATAGCTGTATCGATAGGTGAGAACTGCGCATAGTTTGCTTCTACACCTTTGATGGTAGCAATCGCATACCGGTTATCGTGCGACAGCCTGACGTCCTCTTCAATGACACGGCTTACGCCTACTACGCCATCTATGCGAAGAATGCTTTCATCCTGTATCAATGAATCGGGCAGGAACTTACCCTCTATTGGCACTACAGTGAGCGGTGCGTCGAAATTGGAAAAGATAGATTTAACAAGCTCATCAATGCCATTGAATGCGCTAAGCACCACAATCATGGCTGCTGTGATAAACGCCACAACAACCATCGAAATACCTGAAATAAAATTGATAATTCCCCTGGACTTTTTGGCAAACAAATGCCTGCGAGCTATGTAAAATGAAACGTTCACGACTAGCCCTTCTTGAGCAAACGGTCTATCTCTTCGAAGTAATCCAGCGAGTCATCCACAAAAAAACTCAGCTCCGGGATTTTCCGCAATTGTTTGCCTACCTGGTTTGCGAGCAGCTTTCGAAGGTGAGCCTTCTTCTCATTGGCGAGTACAATTCCGTGATCCTTTTTCTCAGTTGGAAAAAAACTCAAATAGGCTCTCGCCACGCCCAGGTCGGGCGACACGCGCACTTGCGTGACGGTGACCATCATTCCTTCAAACATGGAATGCATGTTTTGCTGAAACAACGTGGAAAGCTCGCGTTTGAGGAGAGCAGAAACTTTTTCTAAACGAACACTGGACATACGACAAAAATACCACAGGCCGCAGCAATGAAGAAGTAATCTTCCAAAATGTACTTTTCTGCCCTTGATTTGCCACATGAAATCTTGGACAGTACGCAAGGGAAAACCGGAAGATGTGCCCGGAGTCATGCAACTTGTGCGCGAGCTGGCCGAATATGAGCGAGCCCCGCATGAAGTAACGAATACCGAAACAGCCATGCTGCTCGACGGCTTTGGTGAGGTGCCTGCATTCGGGCTTTTCGTGGCAGAAATGAATCAAGAAATTATAGGCATCGCACTTCATTATGCGCGCTACTCGACCTGGAAAGGAAAGATGCTCTACCTGGAAGACATCGTAGTGAAAGAGCACCTGCGTGGAAAAGGAATAGGTGCCGAACTTTTCGAGGCATGTCTGCGCCATTGTGTTGACATGAATTACGCGGGAATGACCTGGCAAGTGCTCGACTGGAACGAACCCGCGTTAAACTTTTATCGCAAATACGCTGCAAACCTCGATAGCGAATGGATCAATGGAAAATTGCTTTTAGCTGAAATCCAAAAAATGGATTTAACTTAATTCAAATACTTTCGCAACTCTCGTAAACAATGCATGATTAAGGTTTTCAAATTTGGAGGAGCCAGCGTAAAGGACAGCACTGCTGTACGCAACATGGCTCGTATTGTTGGCAGCTATGCGCGGCATCCGCTGGTTGTTGTTGTGAGCGCTATGGGCAAAACAACCAATGCAATAGAGCGCATTCATGCAGCACGGTTTAATGGCGAATCGTATGAGGAGGAATTTAATGAAGTTGCGCAGTATCATAGGCAATTGACAGATGAACTGTTTGGCGATAATCCAACAGGCAGATTAGCATTAGAAGCACAGCTCAATGCATTTCTTCATGCTCTGAGCCAGCCATGCTCCCCTCATTTCGATCAGGAATACGACACACTCATCGGGTACGGTGAACTACTTTCTACAGCCATCATAGCAGCATTTCTGCAAAAAGAAAAAATACCATCGCGCTGGATGGATGCGCGCGAGCTCATTGTTACCGACAACCGATTCCGCGATGCACGCGTTAATTGGGAAGAAAGTGCTTTGCGAATGAATTCGGTCAAACACGCGCTTTCCGAAAACCAATTGTGTGTGCTTCAAGGATTTATTGGAGCCACGCTCGATGGTCGTTCAACCTCGCTTGGCAGAGAAGGCTCCGACTTCACGGCGGCCATCATGGCTTACCTGCTCGATGCAACAGACGTTACCATCTGGAAAGATGTGCCGGGTATGTTGAACGCCGATCCGAAGAAATTCAAAGACACGGTAAAGCTCGATCGTATATCCTTTAAAGAAGCCATTGAACTCGCGTATTACGGCGCAAGCGTCATTCACCCGAAGACCATAAAACCCCTGCAAAACAAAGGAATTCCACTTCACATAAAATCGTTTGTTGATCCCGACGCCAGTGGTTCGGTTATTCAGGAAGGCGGCGAAAATGATCAGCTCGTGGCTAGTTACATTGTGAAGGACAGCCAAACACTGTTCTCTATATCGACGCGCGATTTTAGTTTCATCGTAGAAGACAATCTCAAGGAAATTTTTGGAACACTTTCCGAACTGGGCATTCGCGTGCATCTGATGGAAAACTCCGCAATTAGTTTTTCCATTGTCTTTGATACCGACAAGCACAAGCAGCAATTACTCATCGAACAACTGCAAGCCAACTATTCGGTTAAGTTCAACGAAGAACTAACCCTGCTCACCATTCGCCATGGCAATGAAGAGTCTATCAAAAAGCTCAAAAACCCGGGGCAAACGCTTATCGAGCAACGCACGCGGCACACTATGCGCATGGTAATGAAACCCCAAAAGGCACAATGAAAAAACTTCTCGTCACACTCGGTTTTTTCTTCATCACGAATTGTCTTTTCTCACAAACGCTTGAAACGAAAATTGCTTCAACGAGCGCACAAATTGCTTCGCTGAAGGCTGCACACGACAGTCTTTCCAGCACACTTGAAGATCTCAAATTTCAATCGGTTCGACATCAGCTTGCGCAAGTAGGTTTGCCCGAGACTGCATCGTGCGACGAGGTGATTTATCACACGGCGTTTGCACTCGTTTACGACGAATCGCATGAACAGGTGAAGTGGGTTGCGCACTTGCTGTTACCCGACGTTGCGACAGGAACAGAAGGACGCACCAATGACTTCCGCCCCGATCCGCTTATCAAAACCGGGTCGGCAGTCGACGAGGACTACGCGCGCAAAACGAAAACAGCTGAGGGCAAAACCAAGACAGAAGGATTCGGTTTCGACCGCGGTCATCTTGCTCCTTCGGCCGATTTCAGGTATTCAAAAAAGGCCTTATCCGAAAGCTACTACTATAGCAATATGTCGCCACAAACACCCGGCTTGAATCGCGGGCGATGGGCCGACCTCGAAGATGCAATGCGCGCGGCATGCGTCACTAAAAACTCACCACTCTTTATTGTCACCGGCGGAGTTCTCAAGCCCGACTTACCGAAGCTCGAACAAGGAATAAACCAAGTGAGCATTCCCCAGCATTATTACAAAGTGATTCTGGACCTGCAACACAACGAGGCCATCGGATTCATCATGCCCAATAGTAAATGTGAGTATCCACTCAAGCACTACGTGTGCACGGTAGATAGTATCGAAAAGGTTACCGGCTTAAATTTCTTTGAGAAGCTGCCCGACGACGCAGAGAAAACAATTGAATCGATTGTGCACAGCGAATACTGGCTTCCCGACGGAAAAAAAACGGGCGATGTTGAACCGCTAGACGCAACGGCCCTTCCCCGCAATACCTTCAACACGCAGCAGGCTTCGCTCTACGCCGGAAAGCGCGATGAAATAACGGTTTGCGGAAAAGTGGTTAGCACCAAGTTGTCTTCCAAAGGCAATGTCTTTTTGAATCTCGACAAGATGTTTCCAAATCACATTTTCACGGTAACCATTTTCCAGCAAAACGTTCCGAATTTCAGCTATGCACCTCACGAAGCACTGAAAGAGAAAACCATTTGCGTAACAGGGTATGTCACGAAAGATTCGAATGGTGTAGCCGGAATCATTGTTGAAAATGAATCGGCGATAGAGCTTTACGAAGAATGATTATAAGAGCTGTTTCAGAAGTTCACTAATGCGTTCTCCGGGTTTCAAGTGATACGCATGCAACCCAGCCCGCAAGGCGCCTTCAACGTGTTGCGCGCTATCGTCAATAAAAAGAGTTTCTGCCGGGTTCAATCCATTCCATTCGCAGACCTGTAGAAAAGTTTCAGGGTGCGGCTTTTTTATGCCAATTGCATTTGAATAGTAAATCTTTTCAAACGCTGATTTGAAAAGTTCGAAATCCATGGTCTTCGCTATCATCTGCTCGAATTCCGCAACGTGAATTGCATTGGTATTACTCAGCAGAAATGTGCGGATGCCCGATTGCCGAATCTTATGCACACATTCCACTTCGATTGGCATGATGCGCAGCAGAATAACATTCCACGCATGCAAAACCTGCTCGCGCGAAGCTTCGGGCACGAACTCGTTTAAGAAATCAAGGAATTTATCATTTTCGATCTTACCGGTTTCGAGTAAATCGAACATAGGATTTTGAGCCGCCTGCGTATAAAACGATTTGAAATCTCCGAAGCCCAAATTTTCGAAGGCGATAGCAGGTAAATCGTAATCGATCTCGAACAACACACCACCAAAATCGAAAATGATATTGCGAATACCTTCCTTGAGAATCATACCGCTCATTGGTTGGTTCGAATCCAGGCCTTCGCACCTGCTGCCTGAACCTTGGCCTTAACGGCTTCAGCCTCTTCGCGTTTGCTAAAGTGACCGTAGGCCACGAGATGCAGATTGTCGCGCATGCCCGCAAATTGAGCGTCATAACCTTGAGCACGGAGCTGTTGAATAAGGCGCTGGCCATTCTCCTTTACTTGAAACGCACCTCCAATAACAGAATACGCCTTTTCAAGATCAACAACACTGGGAGCATTATCATCACTCGCACCTGTTTTCCTGCCAACCGGTTTCGTTTCATCTGATTTCACATCACCGGTCATTATCTTCTTGGAAGGGTCGTTGGCTAATTGAGCGGTTGCAGGTAACACATCGATATTAGTTGCGCCAGCTGCAGACAGCTGATTAGCAAGTTCGTCTGCATAACGATATGATGGAATTTGCATCACCAAATCCCACTTGCTATTTGATGGAATAAAGGCACTTTGTTTTCTTGTTTCGCCAAATGGGTTTTGAAAACCGAATCCCATTTCACCCTGACGGCTTACTCTGCTGGCTAAAAACCAAGACCCCGCAAGAAATACAGGGAGCAGCACTGCGGCAGCCACTTTCCATCTGTGCGCAGTATGTGATTGCATCGGTATCACTTTAGCCGTATCAGGCACTTCAGCTCCATTTAGCAATCGAAGCTGAATGGGTTGAAGGCCATAAGAAGACAACAAAAAGTTCTCTTGTTCTTCCGGTATAAACTGCGTTTGGCCGAAGCGATCTTTGTAAAAAACACCAACACGATCAATCGAAAACCGGCCATTCTCAAGCATTTGCGCGCGAAAATCAGCAACGGTGGTGGCTACCAAATCAGATGCTTCTTTGTACGATACCGCTAATACAGAAGAAATGTAATTGGTGAGCAACCCATCGTTGTACTTCAGGCTTGGATTAAAACCGATTGCCTTGGCAGGCGGCTGAATTACATGCGTAAGTCCATTCAACTTTGCCGACTTGTAATTGGCTACAAGCCCCCCGAATTCCGGGATTACAACACAATCGTGTTCGTATAGCAAATCGATGATAAATGGATCCAAACGCATGTGGCAAATATAAAAGATTCCTGAGCTAAATGAGCACTTCAGGAAACGAATACCGAGTCGAAAAACGCGAGATATCCTTTGGCCTTGGCGTCCATCGAAAGCGTTTCACGCGCTAGTGCAGATAAGTTATTGCAATGGTGCTCGTCGCGCAGCAAGGATGCGTACCAATCGAATACAGACCGCATGTCGATGTTGGAATCATTATTCGGAACCTGGAAGAGGTATGGTTCGAATCGGCCGTCGGCACTAACGTCTGTGTCGTGATAGCCAATTATCATGGGCAACCCCATAAGCAGGCATTCTCGCACCTTCAACGGAGACGCCTCGGTCATTGATTTTTTATATAGCGCAAGTGTTCCAACGGCTACATGACAGGTATGTAAGACCGAAGCAACTTCCCCTTTCGATTTTCTTCCCAGCCATTCGACACTGTGTTGACTGTCGTTGGGCCAATCGAAGTTCGGAGGCCTATCCATTCCAACCAATAACAGTCGCACTGGTTTTGGAAGATTGGCGTGGCGCAGCGAATGAAAAAGCCTCTCGTAACCATGCCATACTGCGTCGGAGCCGACAAGCATTACGAGACGCAACTCGTCGATTTGCCTGTGAAAAGAGTCATTCGTAACTGTCGTAACCTCAACACCGTTGGCAATTACAGTGGTTCGGTAGTTCTTATAGCGACTGCATTCGTAGCGCATGATTTCATGGCTGACACACACGCCACCTCTCACCTTTTGCAGAATGTTGCCTCCAAGTACAGACTCTTCTGTAGAGTTGAAAAAGAGTGTTTTCAGCGCATAACTCAAATAAGAGGGGCGCAATGAAAAAGGCTGACGCTTAAAATGCGCGCGTTGCAGGAGCAACATTTCTGCATGCTCTATGGTGTTATGCTCGAATATGATTTGCAATCCGAATTTCTCTACCAGATGAAGCAAGGGTTGTGATGCAAACGGATATCGGAATAGGACAATTTCATCGCCCTTCAAAGAACTCAAAAATCGCTCAGCCTCCTCCCAGTACTTTTTTTTCGGGGTGGTGAATACATCAAGAAAAGGCGGCAATACAGGCGGCAACGGCCTATCGCTGATTGCAACCAACCGCACAGTCCTACCCGCCCTTCGCATAGCGTCAGCAAGAGCAAACGACTTTTGAGCCACTCCTGAATCGGGGTCAAGCAGATAGTTTCCTAAATGCAGTATATAGATATTCCTCAAAATACTTCTGTCATCAAAATCGATAACAATAATAAGACGTCAGCGGGATTCCGTCTGTAAATTTGCCGCACTAAAAAAGACGTATGGAAAATTTCGACGTTGCGGTCATTGGTTCAGGACCGGGCGGTTATGTAGCCGCGATACGCTGCGCTCAATTGGGCCTGAAGACGGTTTTGATTGAACGTTACTCAACCTTGGGCGGAACATGCCTAAACGTTGGGTGCATTCCCAGCAAAGCCCTCCTCGATTCATCTGAGCACTTTCACAACGCCATGCATACCTTCCAGGAACATGGTATCGACCTGAAAGGCGAGCCCAAGGTGAACCTGAAGCAAATGATCAAGCGCAAGCAAGACGTCGTAACACAGACAGTTGGTGGTATCAACTTCTTGATGAAAAAAAACAAGATTACCGTTTTGCATGGTCACGGTTCTTTTGAAGATAAAAACACCATTTCGGTGAAGCATGACGATGGAAAGACAACGACACTTCAAGCCAAGAACACCATCATCGCGACCGGCTCGAAGCCTGCTTCGTTGCCCTTTATAACCATCGACAAGAAGCGCATCATCACCAGCACTGAAGCACTGGAAATGACAGAAGTCCCCAAGCACCTCATCATTATTGGTGGTGGTGTAATTGGGCTCGAACTGGGAAGCGTTTATGGTCGTTTGGGAGCAAAAGTGAGTGTCGTTGAATACATGGACAGCATCATTCCTACCATGGACCGTACGATGGGAAAGGAGCTGCAGAAGTCGCTCAAGAAAAACAACTTTGAATTCTTCTTGTCTCATAAAGTGAAAGAAGTAACAGCGAAGGGTAAAACCGTAACTGTGAAAGCTGACGATCCAAAAGGCGGTGAACTCGTGCTGGAAGGCGATTACGTTTTGGTTGCAGTGGGACGAAAACCCTATACAGAAAATTTAGGATTGGACAAAGCCGGTGTGCAAGCCGACGAGCGCGGCCGTGTGCACGTAGATGGTCATTTACAAACGAGCGTGCCCGGCATTTACGCCATTGGCGACGTTGTGCGCGGAGCGATGCTCGCACACAAAGCAGAAGAAGAAGGCGTGTTTGTGGCTGAGACCATTGCAGGACAAAAGCCACACATCAACTACAACCTCATTCCGGGTGTTGTGTATACATGGCCAGAAGTAGCTTCCGTGGGGCAAACTGAAGAGCAACTCAAAGATGCAGGAGTAAAATACAAAGTGGGAAGCTTCCCCTTCAAGGCAAGCGGTCGTGCACGAGCGAGCATGGATCTCGATGGTGTAATCAAAGTGCTGGCCCACGAGGAAACTGATGAAATTTTGGGTGTACACATGATTGGTCCACGAGCAGCAGACCTGATAGCGGAAGCTGTGGTAGCCATGGAGTTCCGTGCCAGTGCGGAAGACATCGGACGCATCAGTCACGCGCATCCAACCTTTACCGAGAGCTTCAAGGAAGCAGCACTCGACGCAACCGGTAAACGTGCGCTTCACATCTAAATGAACCACACCAGATAATACTTGTTTAGAAATTCAATTAACCTCAAGAAAAACATATCATGGCATCATTAGTAGGAAAAAAAGCGCCTGTATTTAAGGCCAACGCTGTCATCAACGGAACAACCGTTGAGCACAACTTCTCATTGGAACAATACATTGGAAAAAAACATGTAGTTTTTTTCTTTTATCCAAAAGACTTCACCTTCGTGTGCCCAACTGAATTGCATGCATTTCAGGCAAAACTCAGTGAATTCGAAAGCCGCGGTGTGCAGGTAGTAGCTTGTTCTACTGACACCGAAGAATCACACTGGGGTTGGTTGCAAATGGCGAAAGAACATGGTGGAATCAAAGGAATTACCTATCCTATTGTAGCTGATACGACCAAAACCATTTCAGACTCCTATGGCGTTTTAGCCGGAGAATACACGTATGACGAAGAAGGAAACCTAGTGGCTATGGGTCCAATGATTTCTTTCCGCGGTTTGTACCTTATTGATAAAAACGGAGTAGTTCAGCACATGCTCATCAACAACTTCCCATTGGGTCGAAATGTTGACGAAGCACTTCGTATGGTTGACGCA
>JAIYBR010000251.1 GCA_027488435.1 Flavobacteriales bacterium | reverse complement strand
TTCGCCTTCGTCCCTACAACTTAACCAGCATATCCCTGAGCCTGTTGCTGTAACCAACCTCATTGTCATACCAGCCAACAACTTTGACCATGTTGCCAATGACGGAGGTGAGTTGTCCGTCCAAGATGCAGGAGGCAGGGTTTCCCAGCACGTCAACAGAAACGATCGGATCTTCGGTATATTCTAAAATTCCCTGCCAGCGGGTGATGGCTGCCTGCTTAAATGACGCATTAATCTCATCAATCGACTTTGGATTGCGAACGTTGCAGGTAATATCGGTAAGTGATCCATCGGGTACTGGAACACGAAATCCGCAACCTCCCATTTTGTCGTTCAAATGAGGGAAAACACGCGTGATAGCTTTGGCTGCACCGGTGGTTGTGGGTATGATGGAAAGCGCGGCAGCCCGGGCTCTTCGAAGATCCTTATGCGGAGAGTCTTGCAACCGCTGGTCGCTGGTGTAACTGTGCACCGTTGTGATGTAGCAACTCTCTATTCCGCATAGTTCATCGATCAGTTGAATCATAGGCGCCGCGTTATTGGTAGTGCACGACGCGTTCGAGATGATTAGATCACTTTTTTCAATTAGATGATCATTGATGCCGATGACGATTGTTTTTATCGAATCGTCGGCAGGCGGAACGCTCAATATGACACGCTTTGCGCCTGCTTCGAGATGTCCGCTCAATGCTGCTTTCGTCTTGAATAGTCCTGTGCAATCCACAACGTAGTCGATGGAGTGTTCTTGCCATGGGATATCGGAGGGTGACGAGAAAGAATAAAAGCGAATGGTATTTGAACCAACGCTCATCGAGTTTTCATTCAACTCAAAATCCAAATCAGTTCGTCCATGCACGGAATCGTACTTGAATAAATGCGCCAACGTTCCAATATCGGATATGTCGTTTATGGCAACTACTTCAAATCGATTATCGTGGAGTAGAATGCGAGTTAATGCTCGCCCAATTCGGCCAAAGCCATTGATGCCTATTCGTTTCCTGTCCATGGGTTAGATAATCGACTAGAACAGGTGTTTCTCCGCATGATAGGAAGAACGAACCAACGGTCCGCTTTCTACATAACGAAACCCTTTTTTCAGCGCGTATTCTTTGAACTCGGCAAATTTTTCTGGAGTAATAAAAGATGCAACAGGCAGATGTTTCGGAGTTGGCTGAAGGTATTGTCCCAGCGTTAAAATGTCTACGTTTACAGAAGCCAAATCGTCGATGGTTTCAATAGTCTCTTCTTCGCTTTCTCCTAATCCAAGCATGACCCCACTTTTTGTTCTCATGCCACCTTGCTTCAATCTTAGCAAGACCTCAAGACTTCTATCGTACTTGGCTTGAATGCGCACTTGTTTGGTTAAACGTCTTACTGTTTCTAGGTTGTGCGAAACAACTTCGGGTGCTGCTTCAATGATGCGTTGAAGGTTTTCCCATTTTCCGGCAAAGTCGGGAATGAGTGTTTCCATCGTGGTCCCGGGCGAAATACGGCGCACCGCTTCAACCGTGTTGAACCATATTGTTGAACCGCCATCGGGTAAGTCGTCACGATCAACAGAGGTGATTACAGCATGCTTTACTCCCATGAGTCGGATAGAATCAGCTACACGCTCTGGTTCTCCTGAGTCGGCAGCCAGCGGTCTGCCTGTAGCAACAGCACAAAAACCGCATGAACGGGTGCAGATGTTTCCCAGTATCATAAAGGTTGCTGTGCCTTCCCCCCAGCATTCGCCCATGTTGGGACAATTGCCACTTTCACAGATTGTATGAAGCTTATGTTGATCAACTAGTCCTCGCACTTTTCTATAGTTCTCTCCTGTGGGAAGTTTCACCCGCAGCCATTTCGGTTTGGGAACTCGTGTGATTTCGGTAGTTGTAGCTAAGGTAGAATCGCTCACTTCTGGTCGTATTTGGTGCCAATGAAAAAATTCAGATACAGCATCAAGAACAATTGATGGTTCTTCGGGTTATTGCTGTCATCATCATATGTGGCCATTATCGGAATTCGCCTGTGAAATAGATCGGCAGACACACCGGCTTCAATGCCTTTGAGTCGCTCGCGTTCATTACTGTATTCGAACGTAAACGAAGCTTTTGCAAATGCTCCCGGATAAACTTTCAATTCATCGAAACCTCTTAAACTACTTGCCCGTCCGTAAATGTTATCAATGTAATGTAAATCAGGATTGAACTTTTCTATCTCAATGTAGGGTTGATTATTGGGCTCGTTTATGTAAATTATCTCCAGATAAATTGGTTTTGTAAAGCCCAACGAAGGACCAACAGTCCAACTATAAGATGTCTGAACTCCGCTTCTGCGAAGCTTTTCAGTGATAATTTTTGTTCTTCCAATTTGTGCTCTCAATAAATAAAAGTTGTTGAGCTTACCATAGTAATAGGGGCTCGCATTCGGATCGTTCACCGGATTAAACGTTTTGGTTTCCTTTTCATGCTTCACAAAAAGCAAATCAGCCCCGAAGGTCCAAAGATGTGTGGCATCGATGTAGCGGCTGAATTTGGCTCCAACTCCAAATCCACTTGTGTTCAAGTTAATCCCTATTTGACGCGTCTTTTTGTAGAGAAGTCTTTCACTCTCGGGGATAGGTTGGGCTATTGCCACCCCGGAAAGTGCTATCAGTATGTACAGGAGAAACGTGTGCTTCATCACGATTCAAATGTAATGCAGTCTGTCATGAACTCAAAGCAGAGGTGTATTAGTTTTGACACAAAATTGATTGTGATCATGACCCCAGGAATGACAGTAACTTACCAAGGCTCCCTTCGAAACATGGCCTTCCATCTGAACTCAGGTAATTCTCTAATTACAGATGCTCCGCTCGATAATCATGGAAGAGGTGAATCCTTTTCCCCAACTGATTTGCTATGCACTTCATTGGCGGCATGTATGATTACCATTATGGCAATTGCCGCCCAAGGAAGGAATGTGGAGCTTGGAGAGGTTAAGGCTGATATCGTTAAAAGTATGTTGTCAGATCCTCGCAGAGTAGGGGAAATTCAAATCCATTTGAGAATTCAAGACAGGAACTTCACTGAGAATGATAAAAAAATATTGGAACATGCGGCACTCAATTGCCCTGTCGCCAAAAGTTTGAGTTCTGAGGTTAACCAGCAGGTGAAATTTGAATACTACTGATGATTATTGCTCAGCAGGAATATTCACCTTATTGTATGCAGCGCATGTCACCTTGCGGCGTGCACATGAAGAGGCGAGTATAACTACTGTCAGCAAAACAAGGGTTATCCAGCGTGCATTTTTCATTGTATAGAGTTAGGAAATGGATCCCGTAACAGGGCAAAAGTAATCATCTTATCCAAACACACAATTTTAATTTCGTGAGCTGAACGTGCAGATTGGATATCGAACCAAAAT
>JAIYBR010000231.1 GCA_027488435.1 Flavobacteriales bacterium | reverse complement strand
GCAAACTAAAGGCTCCACTTTTAATGCCGCTGTCGACAAGTAACTGACCAAAGTCGTCGGGCAATGTAATGGTCAGTTGTTGTCCCAACCGATCGATGGTCACTTCTTTCGGATCATCGAGAATCATGCGCTTGTTGATGTCCTGAAAATTATCGGGCTTCACTCCATCGAGCGTCAGAATTTTATCGCCATCACGAAAACCATAATGGTACATCAAAGGGTTGCAATGAACACCGTATGCAGCGTTTTCTGACGGTATTACTTCTTTGCCGAATGAGAAGAGAATTGCACTGTAAATGACAATCCCGACAATCACATTGACAACCACACCGCCAATCATGATGATGAGTCGCTGCCAGGCCGGCTTAGCTCGAAACTCCCATGGCTGAGCCGGCTGGGCCATTTGCTCCTTATCCATGCTCTCGTCGACCATGCCCGATATCTTCACATAGCCTCCCAACGGCAACCAGCCAATGCCATATTCGGTTTCACCGATTTTCTTTTTAAGAACAGAAAAATAAGGGTCGAAAAAAAGGTAGAATTTCTCTACTCGTGTCTTGAATAATTTGGCCGGAAGGAAATGCCCTCCTTCGTGCAGTATTATCAAAATTGATAAACTCAGCAGGAGTTGCAGTGCGAAAATCATGTGGTGTAAATAAGTGTGCTAAGTTAAGTATGGGCTGCACGCAGAGCGCTATGGCTGCTGTAAGTTATTAATAGACATGTAACGCATTACGTACTTGCCGATAATGTCGAATTCTAGGTTCACAGAGTGGCCGAATTGCAGGTTTTTAAAATTGGTGTTTTCAAAGGTGTATGGGATAATACAGACGGAAAACCGGTCTTTTTCCGAGTCAACAACGGTCAAACTAACGCCATTTACACAAATACTCCCTTTGGCAACAGTGACCCACTCGGGGTGTGCTGTGTATCGAAAAGTAAACTTCCAGGACCCATCTATTTCTTCAACTGACTCGCACGTTGCGGTAGTGTCTACATGGCCCTGTACCATATGTCCGTCAATTCGGTCCGACAATCGAAGGCATCGTTCCAGGTTTACCTCTGTTCCTATTTCCCACGATCCCAAATTGCTGCGTTGCAGAGTTTCGTCAATTGCTGTCACCTTGTATTCATCATTCGATAGAGCAACTACCGTAAGGCAAACGCCATTATGCGCCACGCTTTGGTCTATTGCCAGTTCGCGGGCGAATGGTGCGTTAAGTGTGAAGTGAACGTTTGACTGTTCGCGTTCAATGTGCACTACAGTGCCGATGGTTTCTACAATGCCGGAAAACATAATCAGTTATTTGGTGCTGAAGAGTCGCTCGCTATGATTCGAGTGTATCCGCTATAAGAGGAAGACTCGATGCCCTTGAGGCGAATAAAGTCGACACGAATCGAATAGTAATAAACACCGTCTGAGCAGAGTTTACCCGACTCTTTGTGCTTGCCATCCCATTGAATGGAAGGATCTTCTGTTTGAAAAACTTCTTCCCCCCATCGATTGAAGATGCGGAGTGAAATTTTATCTACGTACCGATAAGGGAATGGCTCGAACAAGTCGTTGAGGTTGTCACCATTGGGTGAGAAGATGTTTGGAAGACGGTATTCCGGACAATTGTCGATGCAAATCATGTTCGACCGAGCACTCTCGTTGCGGTAGTAGTTTCCATCGGGCCAGAGATTCAGCGAGTCGAAGGCGGCAATTGCATAGCAACCCGCGATACTTGTCGGGCTATTCTCTAGGTTGCCATCAAATAGCGCCGATAAATTCTCTGCGCCATAAACCGTTTGCCAAAGTTCCATGGGGTCTGCCGGTGTTGGCGCATAGTAAATTGAATAGCCCTCAATGTCATCGGCGCACCCCGCGGCATTTTGCCATGTCAACGTATTGATAGCCGCAATACAATCGTCTTCAATTGAAAAGATTGGAGGACATGGTGGTGTTTGGTCATAGGGTTGGGCGCAGATTTCCTGACTCCAATTGAACAATGGATCGGGGACATCGCCTGCGTTGTAAGTGCCTACAGCAAGAACTTTGTAGCAATAGGGGAGGTTGTTAATAAGGCCGGTATCAGTATAAAGAACGGTGTATGCCGTGTCGACTTCTATGAAATCAATTTCGCCAGGACCTTTTCTGAAAATGCGATATGCGTAATTGGTCCACGGAACCGACGCGCCCATATTCAAGGTCATTTGATTGTCTCCTGGCGCTAGCTGCAACAGCATGGAAGAGGCAATAGAAGAATGGGCATCTATTTCAACACTTGAAGAGACGATTTCGACTTTGTAGCGATGCTCAAGCTCAACCGTATTGAGATTCTCATGAAGGAATGTAGTGTCGCCATCAGCAAGAATCGTAAACGATTCGCTCGTGAAGATCAAACTATCTACGTTATTTCCTTCATTGGAGTAATACAACTTGTATTGGTAGGGCCCCGGGAAAAGAGTTGTGTCCAAATCGGAGGGTTTCGACCAATGCACGGTGTCTACACCGTTCGTGATATCGGTGAAGCCAATGCTGACCTTGGTTAGAACAGGCACTTCTTTGTTGACGGTATCGCAAAATTCTTCGCTAGCGTAACTGATAGATCCGTCGGGCCATTTGGTTACCACCATGTAGCAATATATGCCACCATAAAAAACCGATGTATCCACAAAGGTGTTGTTGGCCGCGCCATGCGATTCACCAATAAAACTATAGCCGGTGTATGCCGGCACGCCTAGTTCACAACTTTCGGGCTCGAAACCAAATAGTCCGTTGCGACGATAGATGAGGTAGTGAACATCGTCGAGCTCACCTGGATCGAAGGCGCTGTAGCAGGGAGTCAAGTCCCACGATAAATTCATTTGTCCGCCTACCGCAGTTGCCTCCGGATTTTCAACTGCCGGCGCAACTACCTGAATGCGCACTGTTTCAACATCGGTGAGTGGTATGTTACCTTGGTCGGTGGCCAGAAATGACACAAAGTAGGGTTCCAGTCGCACCTCTTCACATTGCGGATTCCAGGTAAAGTAGCGCGATACATCGTCATAAAATGCTACATGCTCCACATCGCTCATGGGTCCACCGAGTGCATCCACCTGTACCTGGAAATTGCTTCCATTCGGGTCGCTATAACTCAACTGAAACTGCAATAACTCGCCTGCACCAATGCAATAGTCGGGCAGGTCTACTATCTCAGGTGGAATGTTGGCGCATGTCACCACGGTGATCTGCATATCGCGCTGCACAGAGCCCACGAAGATTCCGTTGCGATACTCGCGAACCTCAAATGCAACGTTGTATTCGCCTGCTACGAGAGGTGTTTCCCAGCTGATGTCTCCATTCTCAGCGTTAATCGTAAACAGATCTGTTGGATCATCCGTGTATTCAGTCGGCGACTCCCACGTGTCAAGTGGTTCTGCGTTTAATCCTAGACAAGAAACCAACGAGAATACCAACTGGTCACCTTCGAGTGAGTCGAATGCAACAGGATTATGAATCCAGGGTTGATAGATACACGCATCTTGAATGGGAGGGTTTAAGAATTTAATCGAATTGTTGTGTCCGCCATTTCCGGGACGAATGACAAGGACGGTGCGAATAGCGAATATGGCCATGACAGATGTGGAGGTTTTTTCGGCCTCGGGTGTGCCTGGATCGCCATTGTTGATGTTCAGGACACCCGCATTTCTATTGGGATCTTCTACTGAAATCACGAATGTCCCCGGGCCACTGTAGGTGTGAAGACCCACATACTCATTGCGTTTGACGTCGATTCCCACATTATAAACCTGATCGGTTCTAAATAAGCTGTCCAAATCGGCTTCCGTGACATAGGGCCCCTCATCGCCCCAACGCAATTTGAGTGAGCTTCGGTCGGCCAATGCACTCTGTTTTGTGTAGGTGGTAATGCGTACCCGATACGTGTATCCACCTACATGCTCATAGGTTATTTCACCCGCTCGATTGTGCGTTGCCATGCCTGCCAACGAGAGCAGCATAAACAGTAAAAAAACAAGAGTGGAACGCACGTTTAAAAACGATTTTTTGGTGTGTCGAAAATAAGACAAACAATGCCACATATTCCCCCGAATTCAAATGACAATTATCGCGGAGCAGTCGCCATAAAAGCAAAATGCCGGAGCGCTTATAAAGCACTCCGGCATCACGCTTATTTCCAGTTTAAGCGTGGAAGAAAGATTTAATTCGATTCTTTGGAGCCAACGAGCACCGAAACACAGCCCTCATGAACCGAGACAGAAGACTTTTGCTCTGGCACATGAAGCTTTACAATCAGCTGTTGAGTGTTTGACATTTTAAAGTCGAAGCTGTTGCCTCCGGCTGTGTTGCTGCGATAAATTGAATCTCCATTCGTGTCTGTTATTTCATAGTCAACGCTGCCCAGCACCGGGTGTGCACAAACGACCAATCGGTATTCTTTGCCACCGTAGAAAGTGAGTAGCAATTCAGCATCGTCGCCGGGTATTAGCACCGCAGAATTGTAGTTGTCGTTCTGAACGTATCCATCCAATTGTGGCAGACACTGATTCTTTGTAAATGCTCTGCATTGCGCGTCAGAAGCCATGGGCATCAGCAACAAGAGCGGAAGGAGTATTTTGATGAGTTTCATAATCTCTGCTTTTTAGGGTGGGTTTAGAGCGAGGTGTATTTCGTACGAAGATCCTTAGCTAAGGTTGCGATTTTGGCCAATGTGGCATCATCAATCGCTAGTGTTGTGGTTGAACCAATCACCATCTTTCCTGAAGCGTCTTTGTTTGCTGAGGTCTTGCCTTTGTTTTCCGTTACATTGTTGTAAGCATCATGGAGTGTAGTCAAATCAGCCTTTAACTCTTTCAATGCAGGGGAATCGCCAAATTTCTCGAGGTAATTCATGAGGTTGTTGAGCGAATATTTCTGTTCCACAATACGTTGACGCAAATCTGCATTTCCATCTGCACCGTATTGAGTGGAGAGGTAAAGCGCTTCCAACCAACCTCCGGCTATTACCATTGCTGAAACTTCTACACGGTCATCTTCTTTCAGGTAGTCGTTCATGTCAGCATAGGCCTGAGAAATGATGTTGAGCATGGAGTCGCGGTTCTCTTGGTTTTTTTCCATGCGCTCGAGGAACTCTGGTGTAATCACGCCATCTGCATCCATCTGACCTGCGAGTTTTTGCGTAGCTGCGAAGTATTCCATCGAGATCTGTTTCTGGTCAAAAACCGATGCGTAGCTCAAGTCTGCGCCATATACACCAAGCATTACAGCGCGACGGGTTTCACCTGTGTATTTTTCTACATTGGCTGTAGGAACCAACTTTCCTTGATCGAATTGGTAGCCGTTTTTCTTGATGAGCGATGACATTTCTACCGGAGAGGGAATCGAAAAGAAGATCTTTTCCAACTCTTTGATACGAGCAACTTCGGCAGAGTCGAGCTGCGCCTGAACCGGTGGCTGTGTTGTTTTCTTATCGGCGCTTTCAACGCATGAGGCCATAAGCATGGTGAGCCCAAGCATGAGCGAAAGGAAACCGAAGGCATTCTTCCTGTGCATAGTGTATGTGTTTTTAGGGTGGGTCATCGATAGTTGTAGTCGATGGGCTATCGATTGGTAATGTTCGTTCATTGATGACCTGTTACGGGTGCTACCCGAAATAAGTTTTAAAAATCACCCTGTTTATTTCAACAACATGTCAATAAGATCGAAGTATGAGCTGTGTATGAGTTAAAGCAGACGCTGAATTTACCGAATCGGTTAAAACAAATACCATTTTATATTCGCGCTCCCATTCTGGCCCCGTAGTTCAATGGATAGAATAGAAGTTTCCTAAACTTTTGATATGGGTTCGATTCCCGTCGGGGCTACTATTGTTTATCTTCAATAAAACCGGCAAAACACTATTGTCGAATAGCCAGGTCAGCACGCGATGAGAATTTTGATTTCTCTCATCCGTTAAGCAATCAGTACTTAGTCTTTAGTGAATGGAAGTGATGGACGTTTGATTTCATAAAATCAAACCAACATGAAAACAATTCGATTTATAGCCATTCTGTATGGCTTACTGCATGGATTAGATCTGGTCGGACAATCGGGCGTGGATGCGCCGGGTGTAACACCTAGCTGTGAAACCACCTTTATAACCCTGGGCACCGGTATCAACTCTAATTATGGTATTGTTGGCATTGGTGTCGATTTCCCTTTGATAGATAAATTTCAGGGCGCTGTTTCTGGTGGTCTCGGCACATGGGGATTCAAGAGCGCCGGAGAAATTCGTTACTTCTATGCCGGTTGTATGCAAAAGGGTGCGGCCGTGGCAATTGGAATGTCCTATTCAAGCGGATTACCTGAAATGAAAACTGAATTGGAAACTTCTGCCGATGTAACCAAATCGGTGACATTGGAACTTGGTGCTCAAACGAATTTTCAAGCATCATGGTACAAGTCGTTCGCAATTAGAGAACATCATCGTTTCTTTTTTCAATTGGGATATTCGTTTCCTGTTTCCGGTCTCTCCTACAAAGTAAAGTCCGGTGAGGCGCTTTCTAATGTATCTAAAACAACCATAAAAATGCTTTCACCAGGTGGTGTTATGATCGGCACCGGATTTGGCTTTGGTTTTTGAAGATTATATTTCCGTTGTTCTACGTCTTAGCTTTGCTCCATGTCAGCCTGGAGAATCGTATCGCCTTCCACTCTCGACCCCGAACGTTGGGACGCATGCGTACGCGCAAACAAGCGAGAAATATTCTCCGAATGGTGGTATTGGAATGCTGTCTGTTCCGGTTGGCAGCCATGGATGAAAGGCGACTACGAAGATGTAATGGCATTGCCCATTAAACGGAAGTGGGGAATTGTTCCGGTTATGCGCACCCCGCTTTATGTGAAGTGGTTGGAGGGTGATGAGGATCAACTGCTGCGAATTGTTCGCGCTTTCGTTGGAATTCGATGTGTTCATATTCCTTTCGAAATCGATGGTGCAACTCGGAAATCATTTCAAGAATTGAAACTAGACTCGACCTGGGCGCCATCGAAGGAACTCGCTAAGAACATACGAAAGGCGGAAGGCGAAAATCCGCAGTTTATCGAATCCGTTTCATGGGACGACTTCTTTTCCTTCATGAAGCAATATCATCCATATGCCTGGCCCCAAGCGCAACAAAAAGCCATGCACAAGCTTTATACGAATGCACATGAACGTGGCGCTGGTAAAATCGCAGGAGTTAAAATGCAGGGGCATTGGGCCGCCATGCAGTTTTACATCTGCCAACATTCAAAGGCATATCTTATTCAAAATGCCGTCGCTCCCAATTGGCGAAACCGTGAGCCCATGCCGTTTTTGCTGAATACTCTTTTCAGACATTGGCAGCAAAACGATGTTCCGAGGACAGTAAATTTTATGGGGTCCAACAACCCGGGTGTTGCGCGCTTCAATGAAAAATTCGGCGCGCTTTCTATGCATTACTGGGAAATTAAATAGCCGAGAATTCTTGCCGCAGGAATCAGTCTTTCCGAAATAGATAAACAGTGTAGATACCTTCGAATGATTTACGTTCGATAGGCTGGCCAAATCGTGCGAATAGGTAATCATAAATTCCATTATCAGGATAGCTCAATTTCGTATTTCCATCGTAATACGCTACCGATTGAGCATCCCCCAAATCTATGTCAGAGCTGTCGTGTGAAATGATGATGCGATTTCTCAGAAGCTCGCGGCGAAGACCTTCTTTATAGCGGGCAAATCCCGAATCGGAAATCAACTTCACTCCAGAAGTATCCTGCATATGAGCGGTTCCGTTATAAAAAATCGAGCGATTGAAATAATAGGTGAAATCTAAATCGTGGTAGCCAGGTCCCGCAATTCCAAGTTCAGCCGCTGAATGATATTTCTTGAATAGATCTATCGCTTCACGGTTGTCTACATTGTAAGGGGGCGTTAGGCGAAAGCCATAGAAAAATGGCACTAGAAAAAAAACGGCGAATACGTAGCGAAGAGGTTTCCAAGATATTTTACTGAAGAGGATAACGACCGATAGAATCAGCGGCGGTAATGCAAAACATACATAGCGATCAATAAAAACCGGAAACGCGGCAGAAGCCAAAAAAAAGCAGGTAATGGGAAGAAGCGTCCAGTAGAGAATGATTTTTTCGGTATTTACAAGTTTGCTGCTCCGAATCGCACTAAAGCACAAAATGGTTGCTGCTAGAAATAGAATGAAGAGCAAAAAAGTGATAATCGAATGATGATGTTCGGCACGGATAAAATGCGCGCTTATGAAAAGTAAACTCAAAAGCATGGTTGCCGGGCCGGCTAGTTTCTGTTTCCGTTTTAGCAAGAGAATTCCAAACACACAGGATGTGAGTAGGGTTAGGAGTAAGGCATATTCCGAGTTTAAAAAATCAACGCAGAGTTTTGTAATGTGATCAACTTTTGGCGTTGTTACTTCAAGCGCGTTTTCTGCCGCAGCTGCGCCGAGTTGGCTAATGACTAATACGATTATAGGCGCGGTGACAAGCAATGTAACCAACGTGTTTGTTCGTATGCGGCGAATCATATTGGCTTTGAGCGAGGGAACCGATAGGATAAGAAACCACGTCAATGCCAACATAAACCATCCGAAGTAGTGGCAATAGCAAATAATGGTTGTGGCGATAATCCAGCCAATGTCCGCTATTCGAGATGGTGATTCATAGCATTTTATCAGAAAATAAATTTGGAAGATGGCTCCCGCTATTAACAGGCAATAGGCGCGATCGAGGTGCGAGAAATTCATGAGCACACCGGAACCAAGAAAGAGCAATGAACTGAAGATCATGGTGGGAAATCCGCCGATTCGCTTACCAAGGAGTGCAAACGGTATGGAGCCAAGGCTTATGATGATGGTTGGCAACCAGCGTGCTGAGCGTTCACCATTACCAACTATCTCGCACCAGTAGTGAAGCAAAATTTCAAACGAAGGCGGATTGTTGCTTTCGAGAACGATTGGAAGTAATTGTCGAACCGGAAGTTGAGCGAAATAGAGTGTGTACGGCTCATCTCTACTCATAGCGGTGTGAACATTGAACCAGCCACGCACAGCTAAGTTGATTGCCAAAATGGAAATGGAAAAAATAAATGTCCATGCATCAATTCCGGCGATATGACTTTTTCGAGTTTCCAAATTCACAGGCGAAAATTATTGCAATGTCAGGCATGTTAAGGAAGGCTTCCATAATTTTAGACCATGGAGAATGTGCAAAAGAACTGGGGAAATTGTTTCGAACAAATTGTTCAAACTCGACGTGCGGTGAGAAAATTTCATCCAACGGATTATGATCCAAATGCGGTAACGAGAAGCCTTGAGCGCGCTCATCTTGCTCCAAGCAGCAGCAATATGCAATTGTGGGAATTCTATCGCGTGAGCCAACCTGAAACGATGAAATTACTCTCCCGGTTTTGCATGAGACAGAATACTACAGAGACTGCGCGTGAGATGATTGTCGTGGTCGCACGCCCAGACCTCTGGAGGCGAAGAGCACAGAGTAACTTCAATTTCGTGAAGGAGAATTTGGGCGATCGTCCCGCATTCAAGGGCCGAAGCGCATTGAGTTATTACACTAAGCTCATGCCTATCCTTTACAACAATGACATGTTCGGTTTTCGAGGTGCTATTAAGAAGGTCGTTGCCTGGTTTATCGGCCTTCGTCGCCCCATGGTGCGCGAAGTGACCGGCGCCGATATACGCGTGGTTACTCACAAGAGCGCTGCTCTTGCAGCGCAAACTTTCATGCTTTCCATGGTAGCCGAGGGCCACGACACCTGTCCGGTGGAGGGATTTGACAGCGTGCGAGTAAAACGATTGTTGAATTTACCTCGTCGTGCCGAAATCAATATGGTGATTACATGTGGAAAAAGAATTCCCGAAGGAATCTATGGACCCCGCTTTCGCGTTCCATTGAGTGAAGTTGTTTTTCAGCGTTGATGGAATCGTTTTAAATAGAATAGAAAGCGAATGTTATGGGTGAGGCTCGTTATATTTGGTTTTAACCAAATACCAAGCGCTGATTCTGTCGGCGAGTAGTATAACAAATCACCCACGATGAAGTTGGCAGACCCTACGGCCCTTTTCGACCATGCCCATGTGCGTATGGAGTTGCTCCGTCAGCGAGCGTTCAACCTGCGATGGGCCTCGGTGGAAGAAGGAGTTATTCCCCTCACAGCTGCAGATCCAGACTTTCCTTGTGCACCGGAAATAGCGGAAGCGATAGCTCGCTACGCGTCTGACCGCTATCTGTCCTATGCTCCGGCAGAAGGCTTGCTCTTTTTTCGTGAGGCCATGGCAGAGTTCTATACTGCAAGAAGGGATGTGAAACTGCAAGCTGCAGGCGTAATGGCTTGCGATAGTGCTGCCTTTGGTATAATGGCAGTTTGTAAGGCTTTTTTGAATGCAGGCGACGAAGCGATTGTATTCAATCCGGTTGATTTCCTGTTCAAGCACTGCGTAGAAT
Organism: Flavobacteriales bacterium; assembly: GCA_027488435.1. GTDB lineage: Bacteria > Bacteroidota > Bacteroidia > Flavobacteriales_D > Sanyastnellaceae > JAIBBG01. The sequence continues at coordinate 10,788 of JAIYBR010000231.1, read as the reverse complement.
CATGCAATGCTACTCCTGTTCTATGGGACATGCCTCTGATGCCTGATGAATCTCCGGATTTTGACCAGCTAAAGGATATGATTTCGGAGAGAACTAAGTTAATCTGCCTATGCAATCCGCTCAATCCAACAGGCAAGGTCTTTACACGTGACGAACTGAAACAACTTGCAGCGATTGCTGATCAACATAATCTGATCATTCTATCAGATGAAATTTGGAGTGATATCGTTTTTGAACCATCACGCTATGTGAGCATAGCGTCTTTGCCGGAGGCTGAGGCCAGAACCGTTGTGGTTACAGGGTTCAGTAAATCCTACGGCTTGGCAGGGCTCAGGGCCGGTGCTGTCTTTTCAGTCAATGAGAAATTAGTAGAGAAGGTATTGAATGCCTCCGATCAGAGAAGCACTGTGCATGGTTGCAATGTGCTTGCACAGGTGGCAGCCACAGCGGCTCTTACGCAAGCGCAACCATGGTTGTCGGGTTTCATTGAACATTTGCATGAAATGCGTTCCCTAACTGTAGCGGGTCTGAACGCTACACCGGGAATACAATGTGCGGCCCCTCAAGGGTGCTATGTGGCCTTCGCTAACATCGAAGCAACCAACATGAACGCCGAACAACTTTGTCAAAAGTGGTTGAGTGAGGCAGCTGTGGCGGTAGTACCGGGATTGCCTCGTTGGTTTGGCAGTCGCGCCGAAGGTCACATCAGAATAAGTTTCGCAACGTCGAAGACAATCATGGAAGAGGCTCTCGACCGAATTAAGAATTGCATGCATTCATGAATAAAACCATCATCATAGGCGGAGGTGTTGCCGGTCTGTCGCTGGCAATTGCTCTTAGAAAGAAGGGACGTGAAGTGTTGGTGTGCGAGCGTGAAGAGCGCGCTCACTCGAATGGCCACGCATTTCTCATTCACCCCGAGGCCATGCGTGCACTGAACGACATCATCGAAACGGATCCGTACCACTTAATGCCGGGTAGAAAAATTGATCAGTTGTTTCTGAAAAACTCAGATGATGTGCTGTTGGATGAGGTCGATCTGGAAGGTTGGATTTGTATGAAACGCTGCGAAGCAATGGCTGCTCTTGCCTCTCAATTGCCGGAAAACGTTGTTCGATACGGATGTCAGTTTTCACACTTTATCATGCAGGACGATCATGTAGTGGCGGCTGCGTTTAAAAATGGAGAGATCCAGTATGGTGATGTTTTCATCGGCGCAGATGGAGCTCGCTCGGCTGTGCGCAACAAATTATTTGGACCAACGAATTATACACCTGTTATCGTCAAGGAAATTCTCGGTACCATCCATAACTCAGCCCTCTTTGAAAGGCATCCCAATCACTTCACCAAATACCTCAGCATCGACAAAGGTCTTGCTGTTGGGTTCATACCATGTAACGATGAGGAGCTGATTTGGTTCATGCAGTTTGATGTCGCCCTGCAGACTTCAGAACTCGACTCGCCCGAGGCCATTGCTGCATTTTGCAAAGAAGTATTGAAAGATTTTCCGAGTGAGGTTTCGGAAATCATGGAGTGCAATTCGGTTGTTGCAAATTATATATGGAACACCACTGACTTTAATATGCTACCAACTTTTCATCATCGGAATGTACTATTGATAGGAGATGCTGCCCATCTCGCATTGCCCTTTACCAGCGCCGGAGTGACAAATGCGTTGCTTGATGTTGATTGTTTGATTTCGCTCTGGGATGAAGAAACAGAAATGGAGGACATGTTTCGAAAATTTCATATGCTTCGATCGCCTCACATAAAGGGTCATGTGGAAATGGGACGACAGATTCGAGCCAGTTTTCTCAAGGGTTCCGGGAAGGAAGTGAGATTGCCTTTAATAAAAGATCTGGAAGTTCTGGTTCAGCCCGTTTGATGTTCATCGGCGGCACACTGCTGCACCCCTTCTTGCCAGCTGCGAAGAGCAATGCCCGTATTGTGCATCCATCGGTCGGTAGACAGCTTGGAGTAGTGAGGTCGCTTGGCCTTTGTTGGAAAGCGCTCGCTTGATACGGGCTCCACAGAAGCGCTGATGTTGTTTACTCGTATGATTTCATTGGCGAAATCGAACCATGACGCTTCTCCGGTTTGTGTGTAATGATACAAGCCACACTCGATGGGTTTATGCTCTATCAATTTCAACCGAATCAACTCTAAAATATCCTGAGCAAGGAATCGACTATAGGTTGGCGATGCTATTTGATCGTTGACTACCGATAGCTGTCCCTTCTCAAGCCCGAGGCGTTTCATTGTTTTATAGAAGTTGTGACCAAAGGTGCCATACAACCATGATGTTCGCAGAATGAAATATCGGTTGCTAACCGAATCGACAGCTCGTTCACCTGCCAACTTGCTTTCGCCATATGCGTTGAGAGGATGTACTTCATCGTTTTCACTATAAGGAGCGCGTTTCTCTCCGTCAAAGACATAATCGGTAGATATATGGATGAGCAACGCTCCGTGCTTTTTACAAGCGCGTGCCAAATAACCCGGGGCAAGACCATTTGATATGAGCGCGTTTTCACTATCATCCTCTGCTCTTTCAACATTGGTATAAGCTGCTGCATTGATTACTGCATCTGGCTTGAACTTCATTACTTGCTCTTCGTTGAGCGATTCTATTGCAATATCCCACTCAACTTTTGTGAAGAAAAAAAACTCCCAGTCAGGAAAATGAGGTGCTAAAAAACGCAATTCATTTCCAAGTTGTCCTCCGCCTCCAGTGACCGCAATGCGTAGCTTTTTGTTCATGAGGCTAAGTTAGTCGGTGTGTGCATATATGTAATTATCTACTCTCTCTATCTTTGAGCGGGCGGCATTCTCAAGGGCTGCTTATTTTAAAATCGTGACCATGAAAAAGTCGATTGTGTTCCTTCTGCAAGCGCTCATGTTGTTAACCGCGGCGTCTGTAAGTATCGCTCAGAATCGCTCAGTAAATCTGAATCTGGGATTGCAAATCGTTCAACCCATGGGCGAATTTTCAAAGGAATATAGCGGCGTGCCGGTCGGCGTTGCGGGAAGCCTTAGTCTTCCTGTCCGGCGCTCACCTGTGGAATTCGGCTTTGGGTTCGCCTGGAATAGCATGGGGTCAGATGATCACGACATCATAGCCCTCATCAATCAGGATGCGACAGGAGATCAGTTCGCGAAGGGAAGACTCACCATTCGTAATACGAGCTCGCGTTATATCGTCCACGCTCGTTTCCGTCCGCTAAATGGAAAAGTGCAGCCATATGCCGACCTCTTTACTGGGCTTGAGGTTTTTAAAACGAAAAGCGACATTTCTATTGACGATATTTCCGATAATGCTGCGTTGTTCGAAAATAGAGATCATATGGATATGACCTTTTTTATTGGATGGGCTGCTGGCGTCAGGGTGAGAGTAGCCTCGGCGGTTTTTATCGAAGGGCGGTTTGAAAGCATCAACGGCAGCAAAGCCAGTTATGTAGATAGAGAGTCGGTAGAGGTCAACAACGACAATTCAATCGATTTCGAGTTAAGGGAATCGCTTACCAACCGTTTCGTTTATCAGTTGGGTGTGGCTTTTGGTTTCTAAGAAAAACCTAGTTGATGTTGAAAAGAAAGGGCGACCCATTTGTGGTCGCCCTTTGTATGACTAACAATATTCTTCGAAGGCCGTCTTCAAATGCTCGGCAATCATATCGGCCGTGCGTCCTTCAATATGATGACGCTCGATCATGTGCATCAATTTTCCGTCTTTGAATAATGCGATACTCGGCGATGATGGTGGGTATGGCAGCATGTATTTGCGTGCACGCTCTACCGCATCGCGATCAACACCGGCAAAACTGGTGGCTAGTTTGGTCGGTAATTTAGCTGCTGATTGAACCGCTTTTCGCACACCCGGACGCATGCTGCCTGCAGCACAACCGCACACTGAGTTGAGCACGACCAACACGGTTCCTGTGCTGTTTACTGCAGCGTCGACTGCTTCCGGTGTCATCATTTCTTCAAAGCCTACCTGGTCGAGTTCATGACGCATGGGGGCTACTAATTCTGCTGGATACATAGTTCTTATTTTATTGGTGTGTAAAAGTGCACTGATTGTTGTTATGAATGAAGTGCGCTGTTGTTAATCATTTAAAACGCGGTCAATCAACGTATGGATTTCCTCGCCGCTTGAAGGCCTTGGCGCATCGACACTTACAATCTTTCCGGCTTCGTCTATGAGTACAAAACGAGGAATAGAGTTCACCGCATAAAGGTAACTCATTGTTTTTTCCATTATCTGGCTTTGATGCAATTGCAAGCCACTCATCGACTCTTTTTTAATGTATGACTTCCATGCATCAACATCTTTATCGGTGCTGACACTGATGAATTGAACGTTCTTTCCGTGATACGATTCTTCGAGTGTTTTTAGGAAAGGAATCTCTCTCTTACATGGTCCGCACCAGGTTGCCCACGTATCGATGTAAAGCACCTTGCCGCGGTAGTCGCTGAGCTTGCTGACCTTTCCTTCTGCATCGTAAAACTCTGCATCCGGAGCCGTGCGACCTGCATACAAATGCTCGTATTGCGATGCATACTTTTTTACCGATGCAATCAGCTTATCATCTTTTGAAACTTTTTCGAGCGTTGCGATGAAGGATGAAAGGTCTGCGGTGCCTACGTCGCGCAGTACCTGTGGCATAAACTCGCTGATGAGAACACTCTTGTTGCGCTCGGGCTTTATCCACTCGCCAATTACTGTTACTACCAATTCATAGTAGCGTGCAGGCGATTTGAGTGGGTCGTTTTCATATCGGATGTTGGCTTCCAGCGAGGCTTTATTCAAAGCGAACGACTTGTAGGAAGCGTCATAAGCCATCGACTCATCGTTTAGGTTGGCACTGTTTAAGAATTGCTCTACTTCTTTAGGCATTGCGCTCATGCCCGACTTCATAGACTGGTTTTTATAGTTCACCAGATCGAGCGCCATTTGATAGGTATAGATCTTTTCTTCTGTTTCTCGAAAGGCTGCGATGAAGTTAGATGATTTATTGTTGGCGTTCAGCGTATTTAAGCGAGCGTTTCTCACGGAGTCGCGCAGTGTGTAATAGCGATTGGCACTGAGTGACCCTAGCTTGAATGTTGGATACATGGCCGCAAACGCACGATCGTCTTTCATGCGCTGAAGCAAGTGATTGCAGTAGGGCGCACTTAAACCGGAAATTTTTGAATCGGTAACATTCACTCCGGAAACGGTAAGTGTCACCTCATCGGAAGGAAGTATGTAAAGGGAAAGGCTCTGTCGGTTGTAATCTATGTTGAAGTAATTGGCAGAGGCTTGTTCAATGAACAAATCGAATTTTCCCTCTTTATTGAGTTTAACAGTATCGACTCTCCCCTGATGTTTCAGCAGAAAGAAATCGCGCTGTGGATTTGAAATGGTCCCTTTGAGATTTGTTTTAGATGATTGGCCGTTAGCGAGGTTTGGCAGCGCCATCCAAATGCAAATGAAAAAAACAAGGGCCAGCTTGATTAGATGTTTCATGATTTGATATTAAGAGCAATGCTCAATTCATCAAGTTGCTTTTGATCAATCGTGCTTGGCGCATCGATCATGACATCGCGACCGCTGTTGTTTTTCGGGAATGCAATGAAGTCACGAATACTTTCTACTCCGCCAAACAAGGCGCATAGACGGTCGAAACCGAAAGCGATTCCACCATGGGGAGGTGCGCCATATTCAAAGGCATTGAGAAGAAACCCGAATTGCTTTTGTGCTTCTTCCGGAGTAAAACCAAGGAGATTGAACATGCGAGCTTGAATGTCGCGGTCGTGAATACGAATCGATCCGCCGCCAATTTCAACTCCGTTCAATACAAAATCGTATGCGTTGGCTCGCGCGTCGCCGGGCGATGTTTCGAGCAAATGGAAATGCTCGGGTTTAGGTGCTGTGAACGGATGGTGCATCGCGAACCAACGTCCTTCTTCCTCTATCCACTCTACCAGCGGAAAATCAACAACCCACAAAGGTTTGAAGTCTTCCGGATTGCGAAGGTTAAGTTTGCTGCCCATCAATAGTCGCAGTTCACTCAATTGCTTACGCGTGCTGTTGAGGTCACCTGAAAGAATCAGCATCAAGTCGCCGGCGTTGGCACCTGCTGTTTGTGCAATCGACTTCCAGTCTTCTGCACTGTAAAATTTATCTACCGATGATTTGAAACTTCCGTCTTCATTGTACATGCAATACACAAGGCCTTTCGCTCCGATTTGCGGACGCTTCACCCATTCAGTGAGTTCGTCGACTTGCTTGCGGGTATAGTTGGCGCAACCGGGAACAACAATTCCCAACACAGCTTCAGCACTGTCAAATATCGCGAAGCCTTTTCCTTGCATAGAAGGAGTGAGATCTTGAAACTCCATTCCAAAACGCACATCGGGCTTATCGTTTCCAAAGCGACGCATTGCATCGTCATACGTCATGCGTGGAACACCTGCAATGTCAATTCCTTTCACGGTCTTGAATAGATGACGCACCAAGCCCTCGAACGTGTTCAAGATGTCCTCTTGCTCAACGAAAGCCATTTCGCAGTCGATCTGCGTAAACTCAGGCTGACGATCGGCGCGCAAATCTTCGTCGCGGAAACAACGCACTATTTGATAATAGCGGTCGTAACCGGCTACCATCAATATCTGTTTGAATGTTTGGGGCGATTGCGGAAGTGCGTAGAATTGTCCGCCGTTCATACGTGATGGCACTACAAAGTCGCGCGCGCCTTCGGGTGTGCTCTTGATGAGGTAAGGCGTTTCAACCTCCATGAAGGCAAGAGAATCTAGATACTTGCGTGTTTCGATTCCAATGCGATGGCGCAACATCAAATTATTCTTGAGTGGATTGCGGCGTAGATCGAGGTAGCGCCATTGCATGCGCAAGTCGTCACCGCCGTCGCTCACGTCTTCAATGGTGAACGGAGGAGTTTTACTTCCATTTAGTATTTCCAATTTAGAAACCTGCAGTTCGATATCGCCGGTGGGCATGTTCGGGTTTTTCGCAAATCGCTCAATCACGGTGCCTGTTGCTTTCACCACAAATTCACGACCTAATGAGCGCGCTGCAGCCATAATCGCGGCATCTGTTTTCCCTTCTTCGAAATACAACTGAGTGATGCCGTAGCGGTCGCGCAAATCGACCCACAGCATTCCTCCTTTGTCGCGGCTGCGTTGCACCCAGCCGCTCAGGGTTACTTCTTGTCCGTTATGTTCGATGCGGAGTTCTCCGCAGGTGTGTGTTCTGTGCATACAATCTGAAAATGAATGGCCACAAAGATAAATCGCACCAGGCTTGGAACACGATTTATCCATCGCCTCAAAACAAAAACGGCCGCCATAGGCAGCCGTTTTAATTCTAAATGCTATTTTTTACTTCAACGTAAAGTTCACAGGGATGGTCATAACCAGACGAACCGGACGACCGTTTTGTTTAGCAGGCGCAAACTTCTTGAGTTTCTTCACAGCGTTTTCCGCTACGCGACTCAAGTTTGGTCCACCCTGAACACCGCGTTGAACGCGAACGTTTGTGACAGCTCCATCTTTCTCGACTACAAACTGCACATACACTTTACCCTGGATGTTGTTTTCCTTTTCCATTTCGGGATAAGGAGCATTTTCCATGATGTCTTTTTGCATTTGCAATTCTCCGCCCGGGTATAATGGCATTTCTTGAGCAAATGATACCGGTTCTTCCGGCTTCACTTCTTCAATGATTGTCACCACTTCCACGGGACCTACCGGACCTTCTTCACCTTCTTGTGTAACCGTTGAAATGTTTTGGTCTTTCAACTCTTCCACGGCTGGTGGTGGATCTTTCACCTCTTCTTCCGTTACCTCAATCTCGGTGAACTTAATTTGTTCAACGGTTGGTGGTGGTGGCGGCGGCGGCGGTGGTGGTGGTGGCGGTGGTGGCTCTTCCGGATTGGTTGGTGGCGGAGCCAGCATCTCAACAATTTTCTCAGCGGGAACCTCCACTTTCTCTTCAGCTTTTTTGCCGAAAATCATGGGAGCCGTAAATCCTGCGCCGGCCAGAAATACGGTCGATCCGAGGGCAATGCCCAAGGTCATGCCGTGACCTTTGCGAATTTTATAGGCACCATATTCTTTGAACTTGTCTTTGAACACAATGTCATTGCGCTCTTTGTTCAGAATATTGGTCCAGCTGACGTCTAAGCTCACAGCGGTTACCACAACCGCGATAATGAGCACTACAATTAAACCTGTCATAGCTGTAAGTTTTGGGTTAGTATTGAACTCATCGGTTGATACCGCTTGGTAGCAACGAGGTTCAATAACTGTTTATTTTTTCTTCAAATCCAATTCTGCTGCGCGCTGGCGAACTGCGATGGCTTCCGATTCGGCCATATCCTGAATGGCGCGTTTGCGCACATTGCAGATGTTGAGTTCATCCATTGCACCAATTACATTTTTGAATTTAGTTTCATCTACTGTTTTGATTACAACGAAAGGAGCATCTTTGGCACCTACTACTTGCTTGTACGCTTCTTCATAGGTTGATTCATCGATCTCTTTGCTTTCAAGCTTAGCCTTCAATTGTATTACCTGGTCATTCACGCGCATGTTTTTATCGAGCATGATTTTTCTAAAACCATCTTTCGATAAATCGGTTAGAATAAGTTGGGTAGTATCGGGTTTGAAAGCTCCGGAGTAATAAAACACTTCATTTTCGTTTTCGCCAAGAAGCAGGGTGGTAGCCAATGCATCGTCGAGCTTGGTCTTATCCTCCTTGTCATCTACCTCTTTCGGGTAGATAATCTCCATGGCTTTTGGCTTCGCCAGTGTTGCAGCCAACACGAAGAAAGTGAGAAGGAGGAATGCCAAGTCGACCATGGGGGTCATGTCGATTCGTGCCGAACCTTTCTTCGCTTTTTTCTTTCCGTGTTTACCGCCACCACCGCCGCCTTCTACTATTTCTGCCATTGTATTTGGGTCTTAAGAAGTTGGTTGTTATTGTGCGTTCAGATTTGCATCTGCGTTGGTATCTGATCCTTCCAGGTTGGTTACCATGTTAAACTGAAAGATTTGCTTGTCACGGAAAACGTCGATGACCTTTTCTATTTTGGCATATTCAGTATTCGCATCGGCCTTGATAGCGTAGCGTAAACCATCTTCTTTCAATTGTTCTCTGGTAAGCCCTTGCTCTGTTGCATCATCAACAAATGCATAGTAGCCCTCCTGAATCCAGTCGCCCAGTTGATTGTTGAGTGAATCGAGCGGAATGCCTTTGCTGGTCTTATCCAGCGCGGCTTTCACATCATTGTCACCTGCAATGTATTGTGCGAGCAACTCAATCGGTTGTCCGAAAGTTCCCATTTTAGAGAAGCTCTCAATTTGCTCCTGCGTCAATTTCGCGGCCGGGTAACGGACCATCATGCGTTCAATGAGCTTCTCACGAACCGTTCTGCCGGAAATATCGAAGTAGGCGCGACCGGCAGTGTCTATCGTGATGAGCATCACTTTCTCAGGCAACTGAGTGAGGGATGTCGACGATGGAGGGTCGGCTTCAATCGGTTCCATGTTGCGGAACTTAGCTGTGAGCATGAAGAACGTCACCAAGAGGAACGCAAGGTCAACCATGGGCGTCATGTCCAGGCTGGGAGCGCTTTTGGGTATCTTGATTTTTGGCATCGTTCTGCTGTTATTTACGAGTGAATAAAAGCAGTTCGATTAATGCTTAGAAGCAAATGTCTGTGCAACAGAGAAACCTGCTTCGTCAATGCCGTAGGTCAATTGGTCAATACGGTTGCTGAAGAAGTTGTACAACAAAATCGCAAGTGCAGAAGCCAAGATACCAAGGAAGGTATTGATAAGTGCTTCAGAGATACCCACCGAAAGCTGAGCTGGGTCGGGAACACCGGCAGCCATGGCCGAGAACGACTTGATCATACCGGATACTGTACCCAAGAGACCAATCAATACACCAAGCGAAGCAGATGTAGAAAGGATTACCAGGTTCTTTGAAAGCATTGGCAACTCAAGCGATGTTGCTTCTTCCAGCTCTTGTTTAAGAGCGGTTACTTTCGACTCTTTGTCCATGCTACCATCAGCAGCAAGTGTCTTGTATTTCACCAAACCGGCGCGCATTACAGCACCTACAGAACCTTTTTGCTTGTCGCATGCAGCGATAGCCGCGTCAATCTGGCCGTTGTTGAGCATGTTGCGCACGTTGTGAACGAACTTGTCGACGCTGCCAGTGCCACGAGCCTGGAAGAGGCTGATAAGGCGCTCAAGGAAGAAAGTCAATACTACAATGTTTGTAGCAATAAGGAAAGGCACGATAAATCCGCCTTTGTAGATGGTTCCATACAAGTTACCATCGATAGGGTGACCCAAGTGTGGATCGCCTCCTTCGAAATTGGCGGGATTACCCAATACAAACATGTAAATAAGCACACCCACGATGAGAGCAACGGGGATGGCGATGTAAGGGAAGATCGAGCTGAAATTGCTGCCTGACTTCTTACTCATAGCTGTGGTGATTTAATTGGTTTTTACTAAATGAATATTGTTTTGATTTTTCAATTACCCGAGGGCAATTAAAATTGAGGTGCGAACATACTACATGTTCGTTAATTCCCTACTACCAACAAATACACAATTAACCTACCGTTCAAATTACATCCAAAAAAAAACGGCCTTCATACGAGGCCGTTTTTCTTTCGAGTGATTCATTATCAGTGCTTACTGAGGTAGCTGGCTACACCTTCGTGGGTGTCTTTCAAGCCATCACTTCCTTTTGTCCAGTTGGCCGGACAAACT
>JAIYBR010000046.1 GCA_027488435.1 Flavobacteriales bacterium | reverse complement strand
ATTTAAGTTCAATGCACAGTTTTTATTTAATCCTGTGAAATATCGAGATGAGTTTCAGGATTTTTTAAATCACTATAACTTCAAGCATGTTTCATTCAATTTTTTACCGAATCTCATTTTTGACCGAATACGGGCGTCAATGAGTATTGAAGAAGAAATTGACACCTTTGAAAAAAGGTTAGGAAGTCTAGCCTCATCCATTCAAGAGCAGCAAGAGAAGAGGCAAGCGTTTTTGCTTACCATTATATCCGTTGTATCAGCCATTGATGCTGTGGAAGGCATCCTTGCCGGTTTGAATCAAGTGCAAGAAAAACTTGGTTGGGGCAATATTCCATTCTACACAACTCTAATAGTGACACTTCTCATCGCCGGGTACTTTTTACTAGGCTACCTCTTTCCTCTTCTTGCTCAAAAACTCAAACGTAAACTTCATCGAATTTCTGGAATTTTTATCGGAAAGAATGGATAAGTCATTTTACATGGGGGAAGCTCAACGAGCGCATGTCGATCGACATTTTTCGCAAGCAGATTTGGCAGGAAGTCATTTCTTTGCTTCGTCGATAAAGTCGCCGGAAGAGCTTCTTATCTTCATCAATAGCAATCCACCAGCTGAAGTCATTGCACAATCTAAAACGCGCTTCGCCTTCCGCTTTCAATCAAACGACAACCGTGCGATTGGGACTTGCGGACTTGCACTTAGAAGTAGTTTGAGCGATGATCAGATTAAACCTCAAGTGCGCGACGGTTTCACTATCGATATCGGATTTGTTGACGAGCTTCCCGACACTAGTCAATTTTGTGTCATTGCAGACGAGACACCAGAAGGATTTTCTGTCATCACAGCTTTTCCCGGAGGGTATGCCCGACCATTTGCCCGGAAAGACCAACCTGCGAACGAATATGCCATCAACAAGCAATTCTGGGAACAACATGTATTACTGAAAGCTACATCCACCAAGCCATGAAATCTATTGTATTCTTGACACTTTTCGCAGGAACATCATACCTAGGGGCTAGCGCACAGCAAGAAACATTTCTTTTTAGAACCCCGCTTAGCTTTTATAAAACAGACATCCTCTCCTACCTGCAAGCACTTCATAAAAACCAACAATACGAGAGGATGGTACCTTTTTTTACAGGTCAGGCTGTTGCTGGAATGTCGCAACATGCAATCGCTGAAATGCTATCCAATGCTCCATTCGGATATGCAATGAAAAGAGCGGGTATTCGTGAAATTGAGCCAAATCAAAAATGGTCAGTTACCTATTCCCGAACTATACTTGGCACTCAAGAAACCTTCAAAGTAGAATGTGCACTTGTTCGTGACACCTGCAGATTAGTGCTGGATGAGAAGAGCAAAACAACCATTTTTAAACAATGAAGATAGAAAGCGTTGAGGACTGCATGAATTAAACAACGCTCACTTATATTCGCCTTTATGCAAACCCACAACACTCCAATCGCGGCATGGCATACTCAACCTTTCGAGGTTCCTGTGCTCGATAATGATATGCGGTGGGCATTGATTTTCTATCGAAATCCGATAGAGCAACCTCGCCAATTTTCATTTATGAGAAATATCTTCCTGGTGCGCGAAGGACAAAACTTCGGGGCTATCGGAAATGAAGACTGCACCATTATTCGTGTTTGGCAGTTTCGATGGTGGATCAGTTGGCCGAATTCCAAAAAGATTAAACTCACGATTCGCAAACTAACAGAAAGGCGCTTTCCGGAGATAAACACTACTGAGCACATTCCGCTTGTAAATACAGTAATAGCAAGTGTTATAGTACAATCATTTACTCCAGTGGAAAGTACGCCACACATGGCAATACATGTTCAACCTCACCTAGCGGTAAACATTATGAACTACAAACTAGCGCTCAACACCATCACCGACGAACCAACCCTCAAGTCATTTCACGACGCTCTATAATCTTATCAACCTACAATCCTTTAATCCTCATAAACGATGACAGCAATACCCTACTCCGCTCCTTCGAGAACAACCCGCTTCCTTTGGTGGTGCGCAGGCGCCGACTCACACTTCCTATTGAAGTCACCTATGCAAGACCGTGTGAAATATGCGGGAATTGGCGGAATCGTGCTGTGTACCGGAGCTCTCGCAATGGTTTCGGGCGGATTTGCTTTCTACACTGCTTTTGGACCAAAGGCATACGCCATGGACCAGCAAGAAACGGCAAGTATTGGTTTTTTGGTGGGCACCGTGTTATTTGGTATCGCCTGGGGACTCATCATATTCAACCTCGATAGGTTCATTGTGTCGAGCACCGGAAAGGGTGATGGCACCGACACGGTGACGTGGCGTGAAGTACTGCAAGCATTTCCGCGTATTATTATCGCGCTCATACTCGGATTTGCTATTTCTGCACCTTTGGAAATCCGCATTCTCAAATCGGAAATCGACAACGAACTCGACAAGTTCCAAAAAACCTACACACAAGAGCGGAACATGCAATCCGATTCACTCTTTGCGCAACGAAAAGCAATTTTAGAAAAAGACAAATCAGAACTCGAAGGAAAATTAGCGACCTATGAATCAGAGCTGAAGGTTTACGACGATAAAATCGACGAGCTCGTTGAAAAAAAGCGTCTCGAAATGCAAGACAAACGAGCCTATGGTGAGGGTCCCGTTGCAAAGGCTCTGCAAAAGAACATCGACGACAAAATGGTTGAAAAGGAGAAATTTGCTGCAACGAAAGCCACCGATATCAACGCATGGAAAATAGAACTCGAAAAGACCTCGAACGACATTCGCGCGCTCGACGATGAGCTGCGCGCAGAGTATAAGAAGAATGAAGAAAGTGCACACACCTACAGCGGTTTATTGAAGCGAATTCAAATTAGTCACGAGGTCGGTGGTATTATTCCGTGGATCATCTTCCTTGTTATTCTTTGCATCGAAATGGGGCCTATTTTCTTCAAGATGATGCTTACCAAAGGGCCATATGATTACATGGTCGAAAATCAGAACTATTTATTGAATGTTGAGAACGGGGTGCTGAAAGAAGACCACATTTACCAGGGTACCAACGGTATCATCCATATGGAAAAATACCGCTACCTCGAAGTCGAAAAAGCAAAGAAAGACAAGGAGGCGAAGCTCGAAGCATTGGGACGCATCAACCAGCACATCATTGGTTCCTGGGAACAAATTAAGATGAACCAGGTGAGCCAGAATCCACAAGCACATTACACCGAAAACGATTCCAACACCTCGGCCTAATGCTCGTCGTATTCGGACTGAATAAAGACATCTGGAACCAAATCGGTGCCGCCGAACGTGCTCAATACACATGGGGCGCTTGGCTGTATTTGCTTTCGTGTTTGCTCAGCGGGGCAGCCGGCGTGCGCTTCATGCAACAGCTTTCCGACTCATATACTATCGGTGTTTTGGGTGGCCTGCTGGTTGGCTATATTGTATCAGTAGTGACGCGCATTGCACTCATTACAATGGTGTCGCTGCCGCTGCTTCCCTACCCCTCTACTCCGCTCGGAGACCGGCCGGTACCTGAGCGCAGTCGAAGACCCGATTTCTCTGTCGTATTCAGACTTCTCATCATCGCTCTTATGTCGCTCGTGGTTGCATTGCCCCTTGCGGCTTTACTAGGATATAATGAAGCGGAGAACATTAGAACTCAACGCAGATCGCAGGCAATGGAAGAGTTCAAAGCCAATCACCCCGCCATGACAAGCGAACAGCATCGCCTTCTCATGGCTAACTTACGTGCTGATCATTTTCCGATCCATGTATACCGTGAATTGGCGCATCAACCAATCGGCGTGATTTCCATGTTGATGACAGGTGCATGCTTTTTGATTCCATTCTTCATGCTCTGGCACCTGCGCAGAGGCAGTCAATTTGACTATGCCAAATTGAACCGCGCGATGCTCGTGCGCCAAATCGAAACTGACTACGCCATGACTCTCGAGCAATCGAGGGCAATACAACAAAATAGGTTTGGGCAAACCAAGTGCGTTATTCCCAACCAAGCGTGGCTCGACGCTCCCTTTAATACCCGTAGCATCGAAGAAACTACACAACGCACACTCGAAATGGAAGCAGCCTTCCTTGATAGACTGAAGACAATCTAAGCATGGCGCACATCGTGAAATATTATAGTGGAACCTTTCATGCTCAGTTTGAAACGGGCAAGGCCACCCCTATTTATTCACTCATGAATAGCGCGGAAGTGGAGCTGCAGCCGCGATTCATGTTGGAAGGTGCCAATGAAATCGATAAGCACACCTATGAATCGGCTACGTTGAATCCGCAACAGCCTTTCCTTCAGCGCAAACTCACGGAAGGAATTGAACTCGTATTTGGCGCCGACTCTGCAAAAAGAGTCACGTTAAAAGAGGTAACACTGCAATGGACAAAAGACGATGTAAAGCATCAACGTGTGTGGTCGTTTATGGCCGAGAAAAACGGTCGTCGACACGGCCGATTGAAGGCAACTGGGTTTATTGCAGTTACAGAAGAGTTGATTGAAAAAGCACAGAGCAAGGAATACACAGCGCCATCGAATACTCCATCGGACATTACTACCGTGGGTGCTGAGGACCATTCCGTTTCGGCACCCATTATTCCGTCGGCTCCAACACCATCACTATCTGCACGCGGTGGCTGCTCACCCTTGCGCGGACTTAGAATGGGGTTGCCAGGAGGCTGCGGTATGCGGGGCTGTGGTTTTTTAGCCATTATCCCACTATTACTGGTCTTATTGGGAATGCTGCGGCAGTGCCAAGACAGCCGCGATAAAGAAACGGGAAACAGGCGAGAAGAAGATGGACAAGGTGCAAGCGGGCGAAACGGAGATGGGCAAAATGGAACCGATCAGGATGGACGCACAAGAGACGGTGCATTAGTGATTTACGATACAGTCTACATTGAGCGTGTACAAGAACGTGTAGACACTCTAATGCTATTCAAAACAGACACCGTTGAAATGGTTGAGTCGTCGAAACAGACGGTTTTCAAGCCTGTAGTTCTACCCAATGTTCAATTCTACACGAACAGTGCGAACTTAATTCCGACCTCATTGAGCGATATTCAGCAGCTCGCCCAACATCTCATCGATACTCCTGAGCTCAATGCAATTGTAATTGGTCATACAGATAACATTGGAGACAAGCAATCGAACCTCAAACTATCCCAGCGGAGGGCAGAGACTGTTCGCAATGTGATTATATCCATGGGAGTTGAAGCCAATCGAATAAAGGCCGTAGGTAAGGGCGATAGTGAACCGAAAGCTGACAATGGCAGTGAAGAAGGACGACTGATGAATAGACGAGTTGAGGTTCAACTGGCTCAAACGGTCGTTCAAGAAAACAAAACTACGCGAAAGAAGTGAAGCCAGCCGGTACATATCTGCATTTTGAAGGCACCTACCGAGGCGTATATCGCGGAGGTACGGTGAGCAGTGCCGCGGGCTCCTATACCTTCAAAGAGCTCGACTGGGTTTGGCTAGAGGTAACGCCTATTACTCAACTCGGAGCTCGCAACGTAGAGGAAGAGCGTGTGCTCGATTATTACTATGCGCCCCAACTGCCCAAGAAGTCGATGTTTCGTATGCCCTGGAAGCCAGGCACGAACGTTATACTTGTTGGTCCGGAAAAGAAAGCATTTTCAGGAACTATTTACGACGTGTTGATGCGACAACACACCGTTGGATCGAGCGAGGCCGACATCACCATTAAGGACCCTAACGGCAAACCCGTGGCTATAGATGCCATAGAAATGAGTGGTAGTATCCGATTTTCAATCCTTGATAAAGCATCTCCACCAACCACATTGGCCAATGGAATAGCGATGACGCAGGTTTCAGGCACATCGTTTCATCAGCCTAGTGTAAACTACGCGATGCCGGAAATATCGAGTTCTGCTACCCCCACGTTTGCTCCACTACTGACAAAAGCATTACCCTCCTCTCCTGGAAAGGTTTCCGGCTGCTTAGGAACTATCGGGGCCCTCATCTTAGCGCTACTTCTACTGAAATGGATGCCCATAATTGGCATTTTCCTTTTACTCGGATTAGTCGCAAATACCATCCAATCGAAAACCACGTCGGGAGTTCCGGAACAAAGTGGAAAGGGGAAATTTGGTTGCTTATCTACCGTATTGCTTCTCATTGGCATAGCTACTTGCATTCAATCCTACATGCATTCACCGCGAACCATTTTCTACGTAGTGCTGTTCGTGACCTTGTGCTATCTTATTTCACGCATCCAAACCAAAGCAGTTTGGCGAGTCTTATTAAGTATACTTTTCATTCTAACCATGGTTGGCTATTGGGCACAGTACTTCCACTTCGATTGGCAGCATTTGTTTGAATCGCGCAAGACAGATGGTCGCACATCCATTGAACCGCCTATTCCCATTGAGGTTACTGATAAAAATGGAAATAAAATAACAGACAGCCTATACCACCACGAGGTTCATTGGGACGACTTTTCACAGCGTAGCTATATAGGTTCATACAGCACTACACTCAGTAAATTCGATCAGTCGAACCGCATGCATAATGCCCTGGCAGGAGTTGAAGCGAGAGGCGATGTGCGCACATATTGGAGCAGTATCTATCAATCGCTGGTGCGCAATGATGAAGCAAAGGTGGATAGTATTGTGAACTACTTTCAGAAGCAACGTGATAGTTTAACGTTGAACCCTCTCGAAACTGCTGAAGCTGTTGTCACATTCATTCAAGAAATTCCCTACTACCTACTTCACGACGGAACATGCGCAGAAGCTATGTCTCAAGGCAATCAATTCATTAGCGAATACCACCAGGAAGGAAAGCCCTGCCTGGCAGGTGTAGTAGCTGGATTGCAAAGCCCTTATGAGTTTTTGCACAACCACAAAGGCGACTGCGATACACGAAGTATACTCTGCCATACCTTACTTTCAAGACTCGGCATACCCTCTTCGGTATGGGTGAGCGAAGTCTACGGGCATTCTATCATCGGCATAGGCGTGGCCGGTGCGGGTAACAATTACAAGACCCTCAATGGTCAGCGCCATTTCGCAACAGAACTTACTGCCAAAGGATTCCGTGTAGGTATGATCAGCCCTGATCATACTGAAATGGACAACTGGCTTATCACCATAACAAACCAATAACAACATGCATCTCTTCATCTTTGTTCAAGCAGCTATCGCCTTCGTAATAGGTATCTCATCCTTGTATGCTGTTTATTATATTCTTAACCGCTACTTATCGCGCAACATGGGTATTACAGAAGCCAATACTTCATTTGCTGCGTTGCAAGTGGGTGTTATTCTCTCCACGGCGCTGATGATCTCATCGGTAGTAGGTCCGGGACTGAACGCCATTCGCTTTGTAAACCAAAACAGCTTTGAGTTTATGAACATCCTTTATAGCCTTGGCTATGTTTCACTGTTCGTTTTCATCGGGGTGCTGTTTACGTTGCTCGTAATCGCCGGCGGTGTATTCACCTTCTTCCAGCTCACGCATGTAAATGAATGGGAAGAGATCAAGAAGAACAACGTTGCGATTGCAATCATATCAGCTGCCCTGATCGTGGGGCTGGCTATCATCATGAAAGATCATGTGGCAGGGATATGTGAGGCACTCATTCCATATCCGGAGGTAGTGGGGGTGAGGTGATGGATAGTGACT
>JAIYBR010000157.1 GCA_027488435.1 Flavobacteriales bacterium | reverse complement strand
TTATCAAGAGCACGCGTGTTGGCTAGTTGACGCTTGTTCAACTGATTCAGCATCGCATTCTTCGATTCCATGCGCTTTTGAGCCTTCGTTATTTCATTCGTATTTTCATTTTCGATAGCAGCAAGATTTGCGCTGTAGCCGGTATCGATTGTGTTATAAAGCGCTCTGATTTCCTCACTGCTGACTTCCGGAGCTTCATTTTGAGCTACTGCCAGATCTTGAGCAATAATCACTTCGAGCGATTTGAGATTTTCCAAGGCACTGCGTTCCATGGGTGAAATCTTTCCTTCCAGAAGTTTCGTTTCCAATGATGCAATGCGCTCACGCGATTCGAGAAGGGCATCGCGCAGTAACAAGGCCTTGGCTATTTGCAAGTTGGGTCGTGTCTCCAATAATGCCATTCTGCTATCTAAACTGGTACGTAATTCTGACGCTTCGCTTGTTACTTGAGTTGATGCGGGTGCTGTTGTGTTTGCATTTGCTATTGTCGATGGTGTGTCAGTTACTGCCGGTGACTCAGAAACGGTTGCCGTCATTGTGGCTGGCTGCTCAGCATCCTGCTTTGGTGACTCTTGAGTTTGAGCTGCTGCAACTGTGGCGGATTTTGGTTGCGGGCCTGTTGAAGCCGTCATAGTTGGCTCTTCATATTCGCGCATAGTCTTTTCACCCAGCATAGCCAGCATCTGTGGGTCAGTGACTGCAAGCTGAGCTACACGCGTTTCGAGCGCTGCGATTGACATTTCCAGCATATCTCTCTCGGTCGATGAAAGTGTAATCATGTCTTTCTCATCTAAACCAGCAGTGGAATCGTCGTTCACCGTTTTGAAGAAGTCGGCCTCTGCGTATGCACGCTTAATGGTTACCTCTGATTTATCGAAGGTTGATTGTTGCTTGATTAAATCTCGACGAATGGATGCTAATTCGGTTTCAGCTGTGGCCAATTCGTTTTGTATGTCTTCCTTATCCGATTGCTTCATGTTTGGGTTAGCCAGCTTTTCTTTCGCGCGTTGCACTTGAAGGGCTTTTGCTTTTTCGGACTCTCTGGCTGAGGTTAGGTTTGCTTCAAGTTTCGCCCGTTCGTTTTCCAATGATTTCGATTTCGCAATCATTTTATCATAGGGACTTCCCTCAACACCATTGCGAATAGCAGTGCGGCGATCTTTTTCTACGGTCAACGCAGCTACAGTTGCATCGTAGTTCTGTGCCTTTTCTGCTTCGCTGATAGCAGAGATAGAAGCCTGGAGTGCCTGAGCTCTTTTCCCTTCACTCTCTTTAAATGTGCTAATGGCCTTGGCAGTGTTATATGCAGCAATGGCTTCAAGTTGAACCACTTCAGCTTGCTCAGTCAGATCAACCATTTTGCGCAAATTGTTGATGTCTGTTTCCGTTACAAGTTCAGTTGGAAGCAATTTGCGAATTGCTTCTGCTTGACTCAACAACGCATCTGTTTCCTTCTGTTTCTTGTTGGCAAATGCCAAACTGTTGTTGCGCTTTACGTCGCTTTCGTTTACGAAGCGTTGAATAACAGCCAATTCACTCTTCATCTCACTAACTACCGATGTGACACTGCCGCCTTCGAAACCGGCCGCCACAGTGGCGTTGGCCATGTTCTCATCGAAAGTGCGCAACTCATCTTCTTTTTTTACATCGATCTTTGTGAGCGACACTTTAGGAGCGTCATTCGAGTTAACCTCAAGAACCGATTTCTTGCGAAGCATCTCGGCAGCAAGAATGGAAAGGTCTTCTTCAAGTGGGCTTTCGAAATAATTGTTGACGATGATTCGCTCCTTACCGTTTTCATTGATGAGTCGCATTTCCTGACGCAAGGCAACCGGGCGGTCGAAAGATGGTATCTTAACAGAAACCTCGTGAACGGTAGGACTGTTTTCGGTTACAACCTTGAACGTGTATTGTCCCGACTTTGGCACATAAACGACATAGTCACCTGTGCTATTCGATCCACCGTCGCAAACGCCGCGAAGGGTGGTTGATTCCAGAATTTTGATACCGACCTTGTGCTGCTCCGGATCAATTTCACTCACAAACACACCTTTGAGGTATACCACCTGCAGAGGCGTTGTTTCTACCATCACGTTGTACACGTTGAGATGATCTAAATCGCTCGATCGACCGCTGGCGAAGTATGCTCGTTGATTCAGCGAGTCGGCTATGTAGAAGATATCGTCATCGGGAGTGTTGATGGCGAAATCGAGGTTCACTGCCGGGCCAAATTCTTCGGTTGTTGGGTCGAATACCGATTTGAAAATGTCGTAACCACCCATGCTATTGTGGCCTTTGGAAGCGAAATAGAGCGTTCGACCGTCGCTGTGCATGAAGCAGAAATCTTCGTCGTATCGGGTGTTTACGCCGCCTTTGAGCTTTTCAGCTTCGCTGAATGTTCCATCAGGAAGAACCTGAGCCTTGTAAATGTCCTTTCCGTTGCTCTTGTTTTTACCGTATGAGCTGAAGTAGATTGTTGTACCGTTGCCCGGGTAGTGAATAACACCGGGAGTTGAGCTCTTGAGGTCTTCTTTGCTTTTTAATGCATCGGGAACGGTTAGTATCTTACCTCCGATTGCTTCCAAATTGAAGTAACGAAAGAAGTTCGACTTGTCGGTTTCGGTTTTGCTGATAACCGTTATGTCTTTGATATTCGACAATAGGTTGGCACCGTAGATACAAGTCTCTATCTGGCGAAGCGTTTCTTCTTTACGGGCTGCCTTTTCTCCGGCATAACGCACATAATTTTCGTAGGCCGTGATGGCATCTTTGAACTGATAGTTCAGGTGATATGCTTTTCCAAGGAAGTAATAGACCTCCGGATCATTCACGCTTTTGTTGATGGCTGAAGTGAGATAACGAACGGCTTTCGTTTTGTCGGCATCTCCATAAATGGCGCACGCACCAAACTTGAAGGCATATTCTGCATGGTTGGGGTAGAGCGAAACCAGCTGCGAGTAGAGCGGGAAGGCTTTAAGATAGGCGCC
>JAIYBR010000056.1 GCA_027488435.1 Flavobacteriales bacterium | reverse complement strand
CAATCTTGAATGCCAATGCTGCAAATGGCTCTTTGTAGTCAGGCTTGCGGATAATCTCCTCGCCTGTATCGGGGTTTGTACCCTTAGTAGCTTCTTTGTCGAGAGGACTTGGCATCAATTCCATAACCAAATCCAACATGGTTTGAACACCTTTGTTCTTGAACGAAGAGCCGCAAACCATAGGAACTAATTTCATGTCCAATACAGCCTGACGCAATGCATCCAAAACTTCACGCTCAGTAATTGTTTCCGGAGCATCGAAGAACTTCATCATGATATTGTCATCGTACTCAGAAACTGCTTCAAGCAATTTCTCACGGTACTCCAAAGCTTCATCCAACATATCAGCAGGAATGTCAACCACTTCATAGGTCATACCCTTGTCGTGCTCATTCCAAATCATACCGCGCCAGTTGATCAAGTCAACCACACCTTTGAAATCATCTTCAGCACCGATTGGCAACTGGAGAGGAACAGCATGGCTGCCCAACATATCTTTCACCTGCTTGCAAACCTGCAAGAAATCCGCACCTTGACGGTCCATCTTGTTGACGAAACCGATACGAGCAACATTGTAGTTATTCGCCAAACGCCAGTTAGTCTCCGATTGTGGTTCAACACCGTCAACTGCAGAAAACAAGAACACCAAACCATCCAATACACGCAGTGAACGGTTTACCTCAACGGTAAAGTCAACGTGACCAGGGGTATCAATGATATTGATGTGGTATTTGTTGTTACGGTAGTTCCAGCTAACCGTCGTAGCCGCAGAGGTGATGGTAATACCACGCTCTTGCTCCTGCGCCATCCAGTCCATCGTGGCAGCACCATCGTGCACCTCACCGATTTTATGGTTTACACCGGAATAGTAAAGGATACGCTCTGTCGTTGTGGTCTTACCCGCGTCGATGTGAGCAGCGATTCCGATGTTTCTTGTATATTTTAAGTCGCGTGACATATTGATTCTTTTCTTTTCTTCAGTTTAATTACACACGGAAGTGAGCGAATGCTTTGTTGGCATCAGCCATACGATGAACATCTTCCTTCTTCTTATAAGCAGCTCCTTCACCCTTGCTGGCCGCGATAATTTCACCTGCCAACTTATCGGCCATGCTCTTCTCATTGCGTGAGCGTGCGTATCCGATCAACCACTTCATCGCCATCGAGCTTTTGCGCTCATCACGAATCGGCGTTGGAATTTGGAAAGTAGCACCACCCACACGGCGGCTGCGAACCTCAACGGCTGGAGTTACGTTCTCCAACGCCTTACGCCAGATTTCCAAACCATCTTCATTTGTCTTAGTCGATACCTTCTCAATGGCATCGTAGAAGATGTTAAAGGCAGTACCCTTTTTGCCCTGAAGCATGATGTTGTTAACGAACTTGGTTACCAAGATTTCGTTAAACTTTGGATCAGGAAGTACTGCAATTTTTTTGGCCTTTCTTCTTCTCATTGTATTGGGCTATATCTCTTGTATTACCTTATTTCTTTTTAGCCGGAGCTGCTGCACCTGGCTTTGGACGCTTTGTACCGTACTTCGAGCGACGCTGGTTACGGCCGTTAACACCGGCAGTATCCAATGCACCACGAACAATGTGGTAACGCACACCTGGAAGATCCTTCACACGACCACCGCGCACCAATACGATGCTGTGCTCTTGCAGGTTGTGACCTTCACCACCGATGTAGGCGATTACTTCAAACTTGTTCGTCAAACGAACCTTTGCTACTTTGCGAAGAGCCGAGTTTGGCTTCTTGGGTGTGGTAGTGTAAACCTTGGTGCAAACACCGCGGCGCTGTGGACAAGAGTCGAGCGCTACAGACTTGCTGCGGTACGTCTTCGGGGTACGTCCCTTTTTGATTAGTTGCTGTACGGTTGGCATCTTTTCTCTAAATTGCTTTTTTTCACTGATTTCGATAGAACTCACGTCTTCGAAAATTGGGGCGGCAAATGTACGATTTAGTTCCGTTCGTGCAAGAAGTCCTGAAAGATTTGTGAAAAATAATTTTTTCGCCGTCGCAACCTACTGATTCATAGCGAAATAAAAATGAGTCATTCGTGCACTTTTTTCGCATCAAACCTTGCATCGAGTCACTTTACGACCAAAACGAGATGTAAAGCGCAAAGGAAATGGCTCTTTTTGATGCTCGGAAAAATCAACGCGAAAAAGCGAAGTTTCAGGTTAATTGAGGCCGTGATTTTTGCCGCATTTGCTGAAACCATTTCATTCGAAAAGAAACGTAGACTACTCTGTCAAAAGAACCTCATAAAATCAACCACAACAAACTCATTTCGGCGAGGCAACGAAACCACAAACAATTCCGAAATTGAGCATCCTACAGTTCGGTGGCAACGCCGTTTAAAACGTAAAACGGCCACCAAGGTGACCGTTTTATCTCTCAAATCAAGCTGACTCAATGAGGTAGGAAAGAGTAGTTCTTTCCATAAAACAAATGCTGTTCTGTGAAGCTGGTTGGATAGGTGACTTTTAGGTCCGTAATATTTCCATCTCCATCCATAAGTGGCTCAAGCAATGGGTTGACCATTGCATTGAACGGCGCGATATTGAATTTGGATGCTCGATCGATAACCTGTTTGCGCAAAGCCTGGTCTACCTTCTTGCCGTAATTGTCTGCTAATGCTGCTGCTGCAGCAAAATCACCTTCGCTGGTAATGCGCTGCACCTCCTTCAACAACTCGCCTACATTCGCGCGCATTTTGTCGTAGTCTTTGATATCGATGAAAGTCTTGCCAGCGCGAGTAAGCATCTCAACACTACCGTCTGATTTGCCCTTTTCAATAAGCCAGTTGCTAATCCATGCGCGATTGCGCATATGTGCCTCTTCGAGATCCTTTCCCTCGCCTACCCTGCGCAGCTGTACCAGCAATCCATTGCGCAAGTAACCATCATACTCGGCCTTTCCAACTTCCAGGCTTGGCATAAGGCCCCATTCAACCAACTTGGGATCCATCACAAAATAAAGAGCCACAAGGTCTGCGCGCCCCTCTTCAATCGTGCTGGCGTAGTTCTTTAATGTTTCGCGGGGCTGCCCTACTCCTTCATTGATTTTACCGCTGGCATGGCCAATTACTTCATGCATCGCAGTGTGAAGCTTTCCGGCAATACCGCCGTACTCCTTTGCCAATCGTACCTCTTCTTCATCGTTTGCAAATTCACTGAGCAAACTGGCGCCACTTGCCTTCTCATACGTATCCTCAATGTTGCCAAGCGACACGCTCTTGCTTCCATACTTGGCGCGAATCCAGTTGGCGTTGGGCAAGTTCACACCAATAGGAGTTTGCGGTGAGGCATCGCCACTTTCACCGGCTACATTTACAATGTTGTAGGTGATTCCAACAACTTTTTCCTTTTTGTTTTCCTTGGCTGTAGAGCTATTGTCTTCAAACCACTGAGCATTATCCATCATTACTTTCATGCGCTGAGAAGCCTCAAAATCCTTGATTTCAACCACGCTCTCATAACTTCCGCGCATGCCGAGCGGGTCGTTGTAGGTTTCAACAAACCCCTGAATAAAATCGATATCGCCTTCCGTAGCTTGCGTCCACGTGATGTTAAAGTTGGCCCACTGCATCAAATCTCCTGTCAGGTAATACTGTCGCAAAAGACGCAGTGCTGCCGCCTGCTTTTCGTTTTCAGCAACTTTCTCTGCTTTCTCGAGCCAGTAAACAACTTTCTCCAGTGCGCCCGAATAAACGCCACCAACCATCCATTTCTTCTCCACGATTTTTCCATTTTCCTTCACCAACTTGCTGTTCAAGCCATACTCCATAGGCGCGCGATCACCCGGCTTGCGCATGGCGCCATAAAACGAGTCAACTTCGGCTGCCGTAACGCCTTCATAAAAATTAACCGCTGAATTCGCAATCAAATCTTTGCTCACGTCACTTTCAACTTTCATGGCCGCAAAATCTTTGTCGAATAGAACACGATTGACGTCATCACTCACGACTGTCTGTGTCGCCTGACAGACTTCCTTGAAGTAATCGGCACTGAAACCAGGTATCAACTTGGTGCTGTTGTAATGATGGTGAATGCCTGTGTGCGCCCAGATTTGCTTCAGATACAGCTCAAGCTGCTTCCAGTTCTCCGTGTTTTTATCGCCAGAATATTCGCTGTAAATTTTCTCCAGCGCATGGCGAACCGGAAGGTTGTATTTGCAGTTCTGGTCAAACATGATATCGCGGCCCGCAAGCCCGGCTTCATATAAATAATATACAAGTTCCTTTTGCTTCAGCGACAAACTATCCCATTGCGGAATATAATAATGAAGCACGCGTAAATCAGCAAATTGCTCGCTTTGGTAAAGCTTACCATCTACCTCAATTCTTTGCTCAACCGGAGCTGCCGATTTTACTTCCGATGTTTTGGGCGCTTGCTCTCCACAGGAAAACATCGCAACCGATAGTGCAGCCAATAGGCTGAATGATAAATAACGCATAGGTGTGATTTTGAATATGGTCGGCTAATATAGACCTGAATTTCAGCGAGCAAAATTTCAGGGAACTTACCTGCCGGCAATGGCCGAAGCGAAGTTGGCCCAACTCATATTTTCGGTGGCTTTTTCCACATTATTGCGATCAATCGGTTCTTCCAGAAAACGCAGCATGACACGAGCCATGTCTGCTGTGTCACCGGCGTTTGCTAGATAGCCATTGAACCCGTCTTCGATTGTTTCGGGAAAATGCCCTACACGCGAGGCGAGAATGGGTAGCTTGAAATTGTAGCTCAGCGATTCAATTCCACTTGGAGTAGCCGTTCGGTAAAACAAAACGGCAGCATCCGAAACCTGAAAGAAAACCGGTAACTCTTCATTGCCTATAAACCGATTGAACACCACGCATTGCTTTTCGATCCCTAGTTCCTTGATTCGTTCCAATGGAGCGTATTCTCGTTCATCGTCTGATTTCTGTAGCACAATTTTTTTGGCGAGTCCAAATAAAAACTGCTTCACGCGAGTAGACCACTTCGTGTTGTCGAGTGTATGCCAGAAACTCTCGCCGCAAATAAGAAATGAAACGTCGTTGCGTTGCTGGCAAACCTTGGCAAAAGCTTCAATCGCCATATCGAGACCCTTGTATTTCCGAATGAATCCGAAAAACAAAAAGACGTGTTGATTCAAGCCCAGTTTTTTCTTTTCTGCTTCAACATCAAAGTCGACAATCGGCCGGTATAAATCATACACAGGATGAAACAACTGCAAGACTTGCACCTCATTATCGTGCATTGAGTCGAGTTGCTTCACAACCTTCCAGGGTTTATCAGGAAACAACTCCTTCAGCTCTCGATATGTTTGTGCGGCGTGCACCACAAAAGAGCTTGCCTGGCTCAATGCTCGGCGCGTGAGCATTCGATCAATGAAACTATGTTCCTTTTGAATAACGAAGTGAACATCGAATACCACATGCACCCCGGCCTTTCGCAGCGACTTCGCCATAGAAGCCATAGGCAACCCCTGCAAAGCAATGCTCCATTGGAAAACGACTATTTCAGGCTTGCGGGTAAGCATGTACTTTACCGTGCTTCGCCACGTAAGCGGATTATTATAGTTTGTGAGATAGGTGACCTGAACCTTACTGTCTTTCAGCAAGTCAACTTTGCTCTGTAGATCGCGAAACTGACGCGGAATAATTCCGGGATACTGTTGCGTCCACGAAACTATTTCCACATCAACGCCTGCAATGTTCTCAAATGCTAAGGCAAGAGAGGTATTGAAATTCTGTATTCCTCCCTTGAACATAGGGCCTGGACCAAAGCAGATAATTTTCTTCGCTGAGGTCATGGCTATCCTTGATTTCTCAATGCCGCTTCATACACTCGACGCATGCCCTCCTCGATCGAAATTTTCGCCTTCCACCCAAGTCGCTGCTCCACGAACGACATATCGCAGTAACGCGAATGCACGCCTACAGGCTTATCCAACAAAGGCTTAATGGTTGGCTCATATCCGGCGAACTTGCAGAACACACGAATAATCTCATTAAAAGAAGTCAATCGGCCCATTCCAATATTGATTGCAGTGCCATCATGAATGTGATCCATGGCCAACAAAATACAATCAATGACATCATCAATATGCACAAAATCGCGGCCTTGGTTGCCGCTGCCCCAAACTTCGAAAGGATCTTCCTTCTTGGCTGCTCGAGCTGCAATTGCAGGGACCGGATAACTTAAGTCCTGATCTTCACCGTATCCGCTAAACGGACGAATACACGTGACTTTAAGACCATAGTGAGATGCTGCAATTTTCGCCAGGTATTCACCGGTTAACTTGCTCCAGCCATAGGTCATATCGGGCTCGCCCATTTTCTTGAAGTCGATATCAGATTCCTTCAAGGCTATCGCTCCATCCACCGTTTGAAGGTCGACGGGGTAGGCCGCCGAAGAACTCGGATACATCATTCGATCGGGCAAGTAACGACACGCCCAGTAAAACATATGCGCATCGATAGCGAGATCGAGCGCCACCGCCATCGGGTCACCATCGATTTTACTTCTTCCACCAACAATAGCCGCGAAATGAAAAACATCGTTGATGCGTGCTACATCGAAGTTATATCTCGCTTTAAAATAGTCGTTGTCAGAAGCAAAGCCCAGCATGACGTGCAACACATCCGCCTTAATAAACAGCAGACGATCATCGTAAATAACAAATCCTTCTCCTTCGGCTGTTTTTTCGGCTGCCAACCAAGTATCGGGATGGGTTCCAACCGATAAATCATCAATAAAAATGATTTGAGCGTCGGTTGTCGACTGAAGGCGCTTCACCATGTTTCGGCCAACAAAGCCACAGCCACCGGTGATGAGATGGGTTTTGCGATTCATACGGGCAAATATAGGGGCGAGGGGCGAAGGACGAAGGACGAAGGACGAAGGAAAATACACTTATCTTTTCGGATTCACTCGCCACTCGCCACTCGCACATCGCCCTTACATTTGCCTAATGCCTTTCTCTCTCATCGACACCCACACCCACCTCTACCTCGACGCTTTTATCGACGACCGTGATGCGATGATTCGTCGGGCGCTGGAAGCAGGCGTTACGCAGATGTTACTGCCCAACATCGACCTTGGGAGTGTGGAAGGGATGCATGCACTTTGCGACGCCTACCCTAGCGTGTGTTTCCCGATGATGGGGTTGCACCCGTGCGATGTGAAGAATGGATTTGAAGAGGTGCTCAGTGCTATTCGTAAAAATTTCTCCCAACGAAACTATGTAGCTGTTGGTGAAATCGGTATTGACTTATATTGGGATAAGACCACTTTACCCATTCAAATACAAGCTTTCGAAACTCAGATAGAGTGGGCTAAGGAATTAGAATTACCCATTGTTATTCATGCGCGCGATTCGTTCAACGAAATCTTCGAAGTGATGGATCGTTTGCACGATGAAAGACTTCGCGGCGTATTCCATTGTTTTACGGGTAACCTCCAGCAAGCCCACAAAATCCTTGACTACGGCAACTTTCTGATGGGAATTGGTGGCGTTCTAACGTATGAGAAGAGTGGATTGGCTGATGTAATGAAAGACATACCGTTGGAAAAACTCGTTCTTGAAACCGACTCACCTTTCCTTACACCCAAGCCATACCGCGGCAAGCGAAACGAAAGTGCATATGTGAAGTTTGTAGCCGAGAAATTGGCAGAAGTCAAGCAAACTGATCTGACTTCGATTGCTCTTCAAACCACTCAAAATGCAAGGAAGATGTTTAATCTGCCAGCACCCTCTTCAAATTAGGCTCTCCTTTCTCATCTTTGAGCCATGAATTCGAAGCAAAATATTTTGCTCATCTACACCGGTGGAACCATTGGCATGATGGAAGATCCCGAGAGCGGAAGTCTTGTGCCTTTTGATTTCGCGCAGTTGCGTGTGCATGTGCCGGAACTGCGCAGATTTGATTGCCAAATCGAAGCGGTCTCATTCGACAAGCCCATCGACTCGTCCGATGTCAACATTGAATCGTGGGAACGCATGGCGCAAATGATTGAAGTAAACTATGATCATTATGACGGTTTCGTGATTCTTCATGGAACAGACACGATGGCTTTCAGCGCTGCAGCTTTGAGTTTCATGCTGCAAAATGTGGCTAAGCCGGTAATTTTTACCGGATCACAACTGCCCATTGGTCAAATTCGCACCGATGGAAAGGAAAATCTTATTACGGCAATTGAGATTGCTTCAGACACCGAAAATGGAGTGCCCATCGTACAGGAAGTTTGCGTGGTTTTTCAATCCAAACTATTCCGCGGAAATAGGACGCATAAATACAGTACCGAAAATTTCGATGCGTTCGAGAGTGCCAACTTTCCAGCACTGGCTGAGATAGGAATTCATATTCAATACCGCCATGATCTTTTGTTAAAACCTAACGGCCCTCTCACTATTCGTAAAGCATTTGACGACAACATTGGCGTGCTCAAGATTTTCCCCGGGATTTCCAACTCCTATGTTGAAGGTGTTCTCTCCATTCCTGGAATGAAAGCATTCGTGCTGGAAACATTCGGTTCAGGAAACGGCCCAACCGATAGCTGGTTTTTAGACGCACTGCGGAGCGCAACATCCAGAGGTATTATTATATTAAACGTAACACAATGTAACAAGGGAATGGTAGAGCAAGGCCGTTACGAAACCAGCGGAGCCTTTGAAGAAATCGGCATCATTAGCGGCGGCGACATGACCACCGAGGCGGCTCTCGTCAAGCTGATGTATCTCCTCGGGCTCAATTACAATCCAGTCGATTTGAAACGCATCCTGCTCGAGTCGATTAGTGGCGAGAGAATGAGTGGATAGTGACGAATGGCGAGTGGCGAATGAAAACATTCACAGAAAACAACTAACATCGAACAACAAGAACTTCACCCCTCATACCTTACCCCTTATACTTTACCCCTTACACCTCATCCCTTCTTGACCAAGTTCCTCATCATACGCTTCAGTTCCATCGGCGACATTGTGCTGATTACTCCAGTGCTGAGAGCCATCAAAGAACAGATAGCGGGAGAATCGGAAGTTCACGTGCTAACCAAACGATCCTATGTTGATGTATTGGATGGAAACCCTCATATTTCGAAGATTCATACGATCGAAAATTCCGTTCAAGAAGTGATGCCGGGGTTACTAAATGAACAGTTCGATTATGTTATCGATCTGCACAACAACATTCGCTCACGCGCAGTAAAAAGATCGCTGAATTGTAAAAGCTTTACACTTCGAAAATATAATATTGAAAAGTGGCTGTGGGTCAACTTTGGCATCAATCGAATGCCCAACAATCATATAGTCGACCGCTATATGGAAACACTGCGAGAACTCGGGGTGAAGTCAGATGAGCGGGGATTGGAATACTATATTCCGGGAATCGAACAATTCACAGCGAACGACCTTCCGGAAATCATGCACAGGCCTTACATCGCTTTTGCAATCGGAGCCACTCACAACGGAAAAAAGCTGAGCGAACAACGCATCACGGAAGTAGTAAAGTCGATTCAACATCCAATCGTACTCATTGGAGGAAAAGAAGATATTGCAACCGGAGAAGCCATATCAAACGCATGTGGCTCTCGTGTCCTCAATGCATGTGGAAAGTGGAGTCTGCAACACAGTGCCGATGCCGTTCGTCTTGCGGAAGTAGTGCTCACGGGCGACACAGGCATGATGCACATTGCCTCGGCATTCAACAAAAAAATAATCTCGCTTTGGGGTTGCACCGTGCCCGGTTTGGGAATGTCGGCATACAAACCTCACCCTTTGAGTATAATAATCGAACCGAAGCCTCGCAGTCGGTTTCTTTTTCAATCGCGTCCATGCTCCAAGCTTGGGAATCGCTGTAAATACGGCATGGAAAATCGATGTATCGATCAAATTGAAATCGCGGAAATCAATCGTGCTATTGAAACGCTTTGGGCTCCACAAACAGCGCCTTCAGTTCAGTAGCTTCATCAGGCTTCATTTTACCGGCAAGAATCAACTTCAACTGACGACGTCGGAGTGCTCCATCAAAGCGGCGCTTTTCCTCTTCCGTTTCGGGGACTAATTCAGGAACCGGAATGGCACTGCCGATTTGATCGACCGCGACGAATGTATAGTTGGCTTCGTTGCATTTCTTTCGCTCTCCCGTTTGCGCGTGCTCAACAAAAACCTCCATGTAGACTTCCATCGATGAGTTGAATGAACGGGAAACCTTTGCTTCGATGGTAACAATATCGCCCAGCTTGATGGGATGCTGAAACGAAACATTGTTGACCGCTGCAGTAACCACAATACGACGGCAATGCCGGTGAGCAGATATGGCCGAAATAACGTCCATCCAATTCAGCAACTGGCCGCCCATCAAATTCCCCAACGTATTTGTGTTTTCCGGCAATACAAGGTGCGTTGCGGTGGCAAGTGTTTCGCGGGCAAAGATTCTCTGTTTGTTCATGCTCCAAAGTTAAGGTCTTGGGAGTTAATCAGGGCAAGAAGATTTGGCTCAACAAAGCCTGATATTTACTTACTTTCACTTCATGAAAACATACCAATTACTTACAGCATCCGATGCATGGTCAATCAAAAAAATGCGCGAAAAAGCAGAAAACCTGATGAACGAAAAAGTAGCCGAGGGCTATGAAATCAACTTTGTAACGTTCGGTTACAACATGTGGATGATGCCAACGCTCTATATCACCGTCAGCAAATAACGAATACCCGAGCGATATGCGAGTTCTTCTATTTCTTGCACTGACCGTGCTGCTTTTTTCGTGCACGCAACATAAACCGAATCAGGATAATTCACTCACCGTCTATTTCACCTACCCCGACTCAGTTGAGTCCGGTGGTGTGCGCATGATTCCCATTGAAACACCCGTTGGTACATTCAACGTGTGGACGAAGCGCTTTGGCAACAATCCGCGCATCAAGGTACTATTGCTTCACGGTGGACCTGCCATGACGCACGAGTACATGGAGTGCTTCGAAACTTTCTTTCTGCGCGAAGGATTTGAGTTCTACGAATACGATCAACTCGGTTCGTATTACAGCGACCAGCCCACTGACAGCAGCTTGTGGACCACCGAGCGCTTCGTCGAAGAAGTAGAGCAAGTACGACAAGCCATTGGCGCCGACAGCACGAACTTTTTTGTACTGGGTAATTCGTGGGGAGGCATACTCGCTATGGAATACGCGCTGAAGTATCAGCAGCATTTGAAAGGGCTAATCGTCGCCAACATGGTAGCAAGCGCTCCCGAGTATGGCAAGTATGCCGATGAGGTATTGGCTAAGCAAATGGATCCGGCTGTATTGGCTGAAATCCGCGACATCGAAGCACGCAAGGACTTTTCCAATCCACGATTCATGGAGTTGTTGCAAGAGCATTATTACAATCATCACATCTGCCGCTTACGACCCTGGCCGGAACCATGCACTCGCTCGTTCAAGCATGGCAACAATTCCATTTACACCCTCATGCAGGGCCCCAGTGAGTTTGGCATCAGCGGAAGATTAGAGACATGGGACATCAAAGACCGACTGAAAGAAATTCGCGTTCCTACCCTCATGATTGGAGCCAAGCACGACACAATGGATCCTGCAGCTATGGAAGCTCAAAGTAAGGAAGTACTGCGCGGACAATTCTTATACTGCCCCAACGGAAGTCACCTGTCGATGTGGGACGACCAGCAGGTGTTTATGGGCGGAGTTGTGAGGTTTATTCGAGAGGTTGATGGGTAAAGGATAAGGGGTAAGGGATAAGGGGTAAGGGATAAGGGGTAAGGGATAAGGGGTAAGGGGTAAGGGATAAGGGGTAAGGGATAAGGGGTAAGGGGTAAGGGATAAGGGAGTCTCAGTTAAGCAATCATTCTGATACTGTTTTTGTTACTCATCCTTATAAGAATTCCCGCAGCTAACTGACCAGCCCACGAATTCATTCGTGGGTTTTCTATTTTCCCGGGGCTATAGCCATGGACTGCATAAAATCCGTGATTAGAATCACACAGAGGAATATCCTACCTTCGTTGTAAACTACCCCTCATGAAAATACTGAAATACCTTGGCCTTGCTCTAACCGCAGTTTTAGCATTTGTCTTAATTGCCGGACTTTTTCTTCCCAGGGAATACGCGGTATCGCGCACTGTAACCATTGAGCGAAGCAATGCCGATGTGTTCGCTTATGCGCGCATGATTCGCAATCAGGAAGACTATAGCGTGTGGTGGAAGATGGACCCCAACCAAGTGAACACCTATACCGGCGAAGACGGCACCATTGGATTCGTGGCCGCGTGGAAGAGCGAGCTCGACTCGGTAGGTTCGGGTGAAGAAGAAATAATCGCGCTGGTAGATGGCGCCCGCATTGGATTTGCCCTACGATTTAAAGAGCCCTTTGAGTCGAATGCAAGCAGTGAAATGCTCTTTAATGCGACCGACAGCAACTCCACCAAACTCACCTGGAACTTCAACGGCAACATGGCCTACCCGTTCAATGTAATGCAACTCTTCATCAGCATGGAAGACATGCTGGGTCAAGATATTGAGAAAGGACTACAAAACATGAAGTCTATTCTGGAAAAAGAAAGTAATTCTTCTAACCAAAAACGGCTCCCCAACTGGCAATGGTCGGACGAAGGCTGGCGATGGACGCAGGTTCGGGCGAAGGATGATGGATGCTAAGAATAACGAGTACAGCAAAGCGCAGGGATAGACTCTAATCACTGCTTACTCTTCACTTGTCACTCACCACTATTTACTCCATGCTACCTACCGTCGAAACCGACAAATCAGCCTATTTTTGATCGATAAATTCCCGCTATGAAAATCATTCGAAATATTTTTATTTTCCTTCTAATTGTAAACGCCTCTTTATTAATCATTGGATATTTCCTCCCATCTGAATACACTGTAAGTCGCCAAGTGACCATACAAAGGGGTTCGTCTGACATATTTCAATACGCCAAACTTGTCAAAAACCAATTCAACTACAATGTTTGGTGGAGGCTAGACACCAACCAAGTTACAACCTATTCAGGAGATGACGGCACTATTGGATTCAAAGCAGCTTGGACAAGCGAATTGGAATCGGTTGGCTCGGGAGAACAGGAGATTATGGGAATACAAGAAAATGAGCAATTGGATTTTCGATTACATTTTCAAAAGCCCTTTGAATCGAACGCTACCAGCAGCATGGAATTCAAGACAATTGACAGCCTTTCGACGCAGGTCACCTGGCATATCGACGGCGAAATGGTATACCCTTACAACGCATTGCTGCTCTTTATGAGCATGGAAGATGTAATGGGTTCGGATCTTCAGAGCGGACTGAATAATTTGAAGATGATTTTGGAACTCAAACCTTGATTGGTTCGATGGAGTGAGTCCATGGAATTGAAAAGGTGTTTGGAGAATGGAGAATGGAGAATGGAGAATGGAGAATGGGGAATGCGAAGCTAGGGTGCAGCCCTATTTCACTTTTTTACGTAGACATCAAAAAGCACTTCTTCCTGGAATCCGAAGGTCAATCCGAAAAAACTTTTGTAATTGATACGTGAGCGAATGTTGGTGATTGTTATTCCATCACCATATTTCTCCTTGGCGGCCTTCACCATGTCTGCAAAAAGTACGTTGGGTGATTGAATCAGCCCCATGGTTCCCAGGTATTCAAACTTGGTAATTGTTTGAACGCCGTATGTTCCGTGCTCTTCGTTTACGACCGTATTATATACTTGCCGACAAGAGCTAAGGAAGATGAGAGTAGCGAATACTGCTAGTATAGTAAATGTTTTTTTCATGGTCTGTGTTTTATGAATACAACTTGTGTGGCATCCCAGATATCGCCTTGAAACCCGTTTAATGCTAAATATAGCTTAAATACGTTTGCAAAAATATTATCCGACTCAAGATAGTCTGCAACTAAGGGCTGTTAATGAAGCTGAGCATTGGCCTATCGCTGCTACGGCGTCGCTACCCGGATATTCTCTGAACACGCCACCGGCCAATCTTGACTCGCGTTCGCCTCACGTTCAACGATGTCCTTCGCCACCGGCCCCCATTCATTGTTGGACCAACGACTAACGGGTACATCGTT
>JAIYBR010000021.1 GCA_027488435.1 Flavobacteriales bacterium | reverse complement strand
CACACACAACCTACATCACAGCCTGCGAGCCGAATAAAAAAGGCGGGGGCACCCGCATAAGCACCTTCTCCCTGCACGGTATAGAAGGTTTCCATGACAGGCAATTGCGCGGTAGAATTCATACTGCAAAGAAACGAGCACGGGCATCAAATAAAAAATCCACACGGGCCTCCGTGGTTGACGGTTTTTCAATGGTATTCTTAAGAATCTAAACCTTTGCTCAATCTCCCTTTCAGGGCATCCGAACCCGAGGTCCGAAACTTCCGCCATGTGCCTGATTGCCTAAAATCAGCCGACTATAAATCGGGGGCACCGGCAATGAGCCAAAATACTGTTGTCCATATCAACCAAAATAGAGGGTCAACAGGTTCTCGAATTCTTAATTCAACGATTGAACCCAAGCCAACACTTCCTCCCGCGTGGATTCTGAAACGATTTTCAACTGAAAAACATTGCCTTTCGCGTTGAAAGACAGTATGAAAATATAGAAATCATCGCCCGTTGCCTATGACTTGAGGCATACTATTACACACATCCTGTCCACAAACGATATGAACATTTGTTGATAGTGAAGTAAACACACAATTACTCCACCTCACCCTTACCGCTTTCCCCCACAAACCAGTCGTTCTTGGATTTGAATAGAACGTTGAAGGTGGTGAGCGAACCATAAATGCGCGTGATGTACTGTTGCATTTCAACCTTATCGGAATCGGTCAATTTCGGATGTGCGTTTATCTTCTGTTCAAGCACACGCAAACGGTCGCGAAGCATCACAATCTTGTGGAAGAAATTATCGACGGGAACTTCCTTGGGCTTCAGCGATGTGTCCTTTGGCTGAATGAGCAGTGTGCCACCGTCCCATTTGTCGGCTAGCTCCACGATATCAGTCACTTCGTAATACATATCAAACACGTTCTTTACGGCATCGACAACATCTTCCAATTCAACAGTCGATGTGATAGCCTGTCCCGGTTCGAGCAATTGAAACCCGTCGTAAGCCTTGCCCAATTCCTTTTCTCCGTGCTCCCGGAAATAAATACGATACTTGTGATCATCCATGCCGAACACGACGCCTTCGCCGTAGGTTGGGTGAGTTAGTTTAGAGCCAATTGTGAAGTTCATATAATTAGTAAATAGTAAATAGTAAATAGTGAATAGTAATTAGTGAAATTGTAGGGATGCAATGCTGTGCGTCCAACCCTTTCCAGTTCGCTATGCCATAATCGAACGACTCACCATTCGCCACTCAGCATTCTCATTTCTCCATTCTCCCCCCTCAATATCGAACATTTCTCACGCATTCTCAATCGGCAGCGCATGCAAATCGTAATGCTCGGCCGAATGAACGCGCACATCTGCAAAATCACCTACACGCAAATAGCCGGAAGCTGTGGGAATAATCACCTCATTATCGACCTCAGGAGAATCGTATTGAGTACGGCCGATGTAGCTGTCGCCCTCCACGCGATCGATTAGCACCTTCATGTCGCGCCCGACAAAGCGTTGATTCAGTTCGTACGAAATATGCGATTGAGCCTCCATGACAGCATCGGCGCGCTTGCGCTTGGTTTTTGCCGGCACATCGTCCTTCATGCCATAGGCATGCGTATTCTCTTCATGCGAATAGGTGAAGATCCCCAAACGATCAAAGCGTGTCTGTTCTACCCATTGCACCAACTCCTCGAAATCAGCTTGTGTCTCACCAGGGAAACCCGCAATAAGTGTTGTGCGCAATGCAATATCCGGAACACGGTTGCGAATTTCAGCAATGAGTGCATCCGTCTTCTCACGTGTGATGCCACGGCGCATGGCCTGCAACATTTTCGTGGTGCCGTGTTGCAACGGCATATCGAGATACTTGCATACGTTGCTTCGCTCGTTCATCACATCGAGCACATCCATCGGAAATCCGGAAGGAAACGCATACTGCAAGCGAATCCAGTCAATTCCCTCCACATCGCTCAGTCGGCGAATCAAATCGGCTAGACTGCGCTGTTTATTCAAGTCCAAACCGTAATAGGTCAAATCCTGAGCGATGAGAATAAGTTCCTTTGTACCGGAAGCAGCCAGCTTTTTGGCACTTTGCACCAATTGCTCTGTGGGGGTGCTCACGTGCTTACCGCGCATGAGGGGAATAGCACAGAAAGAACAAGGCCTATCACACCCTTCCGATATTTTAAAATATGCATAATGAGAAGGCGTAGTTAGCAAGCGCTCACCCACGAGTTCATGCTTATAGTCAGCCTTCAGAGTCTTGAGCAAACGCGGTAATTCGCGCGTTCCAAAAAACGCATCGACTTCTGGAATGTCCTTTTCCAATTCGGGCTTGTAGCGCTCAGAAAGGCAACCCGTGACGTACAACTTGTGAACGTTTCCCTTCTCCTTTTCTTTTGCCCAGGCTAGAATGGTGTTAATGCTTTCCTCTTTGGCGTTATCAATAAAGCCACAGGTATTGACAATCACAATTTCCGCATCGCGTTCCTCCGATTCATGTTCGACCTGAAAGGCATTCGCCTTAAGCTGCGCCATCATCACTTCGCTGTCGAAGATGTTTTTAGCGCATCCGAGCGTAACGACATTAACCTTGTTTTTTTGAAGCGTTTTCGTTTTCATGAGTCCTGCAAAGAAACAACGATTCATGATTCGAATTGCGCACCCGAGGTAACCTTTCAACAGCCCTATCCGTAGAAAAAAGGACTTAAACTGAATGGCTCCATGAAGGTGAGCCGTTAAACTGAATATAGCACGCTTATGATAGACAATGCATTGCGGTATTATGGGAAGATTGACGAAGGCGGAATCGTCGACTTTGTTGATTTATTATCCGGAGTTCTCTATAAAAATTTAGGTCCCCGAAAAGACATCCGCAAGATGTGCAGTTTCGCCATTGAACTTCTCGACAATGGTATGCGTTACAGCATCGACCATCGCGTGTCATTTACCTGGACCATCGAAAGAGATAAACTCACCTTTGAGCTGGAAAATCAGGCGAGCGCAAGCGACGCGATTCGACTTCAGAATCACGCGCGTGAACTTCATGACATGGATGATGTTCAGCGAAAGCAGGCATTCCAAGAACAAATTAATTGTGACCAACTGGGCGCGAAAGGAGGAGCCGGCTTAGGCTTGCTCCAAATCCTGCGAAAAGGCGCACTATCTATTGATATAAAGATTCACCGCCAGCCCGATGAAACCTTTGTATGCGTGAGTCGCATTCAGACACCGCTGCAAAAGACTGAGAAGCCATGATTATCATTATAAGTTCTCCGAGCAAAAGCAGCCCATCGATAGCCTTTGATGAGGAAAGCAACACCTTTAAAGTTGAAGGCATTTCAACCCTGGTAAATGCGGTCGAATTTTATGATGGTGCAGTGAAATGGATTGACGAGCACCAAACATCGATTTCGGCAACGGCAGGGTTTCACTTCCATCTCCCCTATTTCAACTCAGCAAGCATGAAAGGAATACTCATGCTTATGCAACGCATCAAACAAGGAGCTGACAACGGCAAAAACTGGAGTATACACTGGAACGTGGAAGATGATGATGAGTTTCTGCTTGATGCGGCAGAGTCGTTTGAGGAAACTCTTTCCTTTCCGATTCAGATTATAAGGATATAGCGATTATGACTTCTG
Source organism: Flavobacteriales bacterium (assembly GCA_027488435.1). GTDB lineage: Bacteria > Bacteroidota > Bacteroidia > Flavobacteriales_D > Sanyastnellaceae > JAIBBG01. Next base: position 7,070 of record JAIYBR010000021.1, on the reverse strand, counting down.
TTCTTCCGCAGATTTGAAAAGCGAATCAACGAATTCATGGCGGTTGAACACCTGGAGGTCGCCAATTTTTTCACCCACTCCGATATACTTCACTGGAATGCTGAATTGATCGCTGATACCAATAACGACACCCCCTTTGGCGGTGCCGTCAATTTTGGTAATGGCCAATGCGTTCACTTCTGTTGCAGCCGTAAACTGCTTGGCTTGTTCAAATGCATTTTGACCTGTAGAGCCATCGAGCACCAGCAATATCTCATGCGGAGCATCGGGCGTTACTTTTTGCATGACCCGCTTAATTTTCGAAAGCTCGTTCATGAGACCTACCTTGTTGTGCAAGCGTCCGGCTGTATCGATAATGACCACATCCATTTGTTGGGCCACCGCACTTTGAAGCGTATCGAATGCTACACTCGCCGGATCTGCGCCCATTCCTTGTGCCACAATTGGCACACCTGCTCGCTCACTCCACACTTTTAATTGATCGACCGCAGCAGCGCGAAAGGTATCGGCTGCACCGAGCATCACTTTTTTCCCCTGTCCCTTTAACTGATTCGCCAATTTGCCAATGGTAGTGGTCTTACCAACACCATTCACACCCACTACCATGATGACATAAGGACCATTCATTTTCGGAATGAAAACCTCTTCACCATTCTCTCCCTCATGACCTTTTAGCAGCGTGGAAATTTCCTCACGCAGAATACCATTGAGTTCAGAGGTATTCATGAACTTGTCGCGCTTTACGCGCTCTTCGATACTGCGAATAATTTTGAGTGTTGTTTCCACTCCGACATCACTGCTGATGAGCATTTCTTCCAGATTGTCGAGCACTTCATCGTCGACCTGGCTTTTACCCACAATAATCTTGGCCAGTTTCGAGAAAAAACCCGTGCGGGTTTTCTCAAGGCCTTGGTCGAGGCTCTCTTTCTTTTCGGATGAGAACAGACGTTTAAAAAAATTCATGATAGCGGATTGGGGTAAAACAAAAAAGACTTTCCCCGGAAGAGAAAAGTCTTTCTATAATTTTGAGAACGATTGCTTAGTTCTTGGTGAACCAAGACTGAACGTTATCGTTGTGTACAATCTCTTCTTTGAATGTATAAGCACCTGATTTAGGCGACTTCACCATTTTGATAACCTTGGTGTGGTTCTTACCACTACCGGTTTGCAGGGTTGCAACTACCTTCTTTGCCATGGCTTATTCTTTATTTGATTTCTTTGTGTACGGTCATTTTCTTCAAGATCGGATTGTACTTTTTCTTTTCCAAACGATCTGGAGTGTTTTTACGATTCTTGGTTGTGATATAGCGGCTGGTGCCTGGCATGCCCGACTCTTTGTGCTCGGTGCACTCCATAATCACTTGAACTCGATTTCCTTTCTTTGCCATTGTCTTAAAAATCTTGAATGGGGCCGCGAATGTACGTGCTTTTTTCCGCTAATCAAGCAAAAATGTAATGTTTTTTTGAGTCTGGTGATTAATTGGAAAATGCCAAACTCAATAAAAACACTGTTTTTCAACATCTTAAGAGTGCGGTTCCTGCCATATACGTAGGCATTTAACATCAGCCCAACCGAACATAGACGTGTTGAAAATACACCAAACAATTCCATATATGGCCTAAGGCAATAAATAGCTTTGAAGGTTCGTCATTCTGCACAAACCGCAGCCTAACCTCTTTTAACTGAATCGCACCGTGGCCAGAAACACCAGTAAACATACAGAAGAAACCGAAAGCACTGAATCGGTGACGGACAGTAAGCGCAAAGGAAAATCAACGGGCACCGGTAAGTGGGCGCGTTTCATGAATTTCATGCGCGACCCCCGTGTTCAGAAAATTTTCGGAATCTTCACCGTGCTGTTCAGTGTATTTACGCTGTTGGCTTGCATTTCATTCCTCTTCAATGGAGCCCACGATCAGCGTTTGGTCCTCGAGCAATACGACAATCAACTCAACCAAAACGAGCCTTACACGAACTGGATGGGAAAAATGGGGGCGCATGTTGCCTGGTTTTTCATGAACAAATACTTCGGGGTAGGCGCCCTCTTTTTACCGATAATTCTATTTGTAATTGGCTGGCGTATTTGGTGGAACCGCGACCTACTGCCCTTCTGGAAATCCATTCGCCTGGCGACGCTTGGAATGTTCTTCTTTCCACTAGCAATTGGTTTTCTATTCCATCATCGTGTGGAAGGTCTGGACCGAACAATCGAAATTAGCTGCAACCCAAATCTGGTGGGAGGCTTCGGCCACCTTGCGACAGTATGGTTTGTATTTACCATTGGTTGGTGGGGAACTCTCATGTTCCTGTTGTTCACAATTGGAGCGTTTCTGATATTCAACTTTAATCACCAGGTTGAAGCCGCTTGGGTTCGTTTTAGTGAGTGGTGGGCCAATATGCTGAAGTCAAATCCGAAAGAAGAGGAGGAGGAGGAAGAAGAAGAGTCAAAGCCGATTATGGCCGCTGCACCTGCCGTGGTGCGAAACGAAGTAGTGACTCCACCGAAAGAAACAACCATCGAAGTACAGACACCTATCGCCGAGCCCGAAGCTCCCTGGGAAGAAAAGTCAGTGGTATTTGAAGACGAACCCGAAGAGCTTTTAGAAGAAGATCTTGAAGAAATAACCGAAGAATCTGAAGAAGAAGAACTGGACGGACCAGAAGTAATGGAGTTTTCCGAAAATGTGGAGCTCGAAACGGAGCTTCCAATCATGGAAAGAATCCCTTCTGGCGGATCAACGACCATTCAGGTTGATGAGGATTTCTCAGTTGAAGTGAAAGAATCGGAAGAAGAGCTGGACGATGAAGAAATACAGCGCAGCGTAGAAGCACTTGGGCCGTTCGATCCGCGCCTGGATCTCTCGAGGTACACCTTTCCTCCGGTCGATTTATTGAAAGCGCATGGAGGTCAAGGTCCTCAAATTGACAAAGAAGAGCTCGAGGAAAACAAAAACAAGATTGTCGAAACACTCAATCATTACAAGATTGAAATCGCGAAAATCAAGGCGAGCATAGGACCCACAGTTACACTTTACGAAATCATTCCGGCTCCGGGTGTGCGCATAAGTAAAATCAAAAACCTCGAAGACGATATCGCTCTCAGCCTTGCGGCGCTTGGCATACGCATCATTGCTCCTATTCCTGGAAAAGGAACGATCGGTATAGAGGTGCCCAACTCCAAGCCCGATGTGGTGAGTATGCGCTCGCTCATCAATTCTGAAAAGTTTCAGAATGCTGAAATGGAACTGCCGGTTGTGCTAGGCAAAACCATTTCCAATGAGAATTTCGTGGTCGACCTCGCCAAGATGCCTCACTTGCTGATGGCCGGTGCCACCGGTCAAGGAAAGTCTGTCGGATTGAATGCGATTTTGGTATCGCTGCTGTATAAAAAGCATCCGGCCGAAATCAAGTTTGTCCTGGTAGACCCGAAAAAAGTAGAGCTCACGCTGTTCAACAAAATTGAACGCCACTTCCTAGCGAAACTCCCGAACGAGGCCGACGCCATTATCACCGACGTTCAGAAAGTGGTGCGCACGCTTCAGTCGCTGTGTATAGAAATGGATACGCGATACGAGCTGCTGAAAACAGCGGGCTGCCGCAACATCAAAGAATACAACGGCAAGTTTGTGGCTCGCAGGCTGAATCCGGAAAACGGTCACCGCTTCTTGCCTTACATCGTTTTAGTGGTCGATGAATTTGCCGACTTGATTATGACCGCCGGTCGCGAAGTGGAAACACCGATTGCTCGATTGGCACAGCTTGCTCGTGCAATTGGTATTCACTTAATTATCGCGACACAACGGCCGTCTGTCAATATTATCACCGGCACAATCAAAGCGAATTTCCCGGCTCGCATCGCATTCCGAGTAACCTCGAAAATCGACTCGCGGACCATTCTCGATACAGGCGGAGCAGAGCAGCTCATTGGACGAGGCGACATGCTCTACTCTACCGGCAATGACCTCATTCGTTTGCAATGTGGATTTGTGGACACACCGGAAGTTGAAGAGATAACCGACTACATTGGTAACCAGCAGGCATACCCTAATGCGTTCTTCCTACCTGAAGTGGTAGACGAGAATCAGTTGGAAATGGGTAATTTTGACGCCGAAGATCGCGACGACTTATTCGAAGATGCTGCTCGCATTGTGGTGATGACCCAACAGGGAAGCGCCTCGATGTTGCAAAGGAAATTGAAACTGGGATACAACCGCGCAGGCCGATTGATAGATCAGCTGGAAGCTGCAGGTGTAGTTGGGCCTTTTGAAGGAGGCAAGGCCCGCAAAGTTCTTTTTGCCGATGAAATGTCTTTGGACCAATTCTTGAAATCGCGCTCTTCGAACGATTAATTATTATTACATGAAACACTTCATTTTACTCGTGCTTGCAATTGTAATTGGCAGCACCACCTCACTCAAGTCACAAACCTCAAAAGACATTCTCGATAAGCTTTCAGCAAAAGCCAAGACCTTTAAAACGATTACAGCCGATTTCACATACACGCTGAACAACCCCAAGACATCTACCAATCAATCACTGAACGGAAATGTTAAAGTAAAGGGATCGAAATACTACCTTTCGATGAGCAGCTATCAAATTTGGTGTGATGGAAAGACGGTTTGGAATTACAACAAAGACAACAATGAAGTAACCATCGATAATCTGGCGGATGTAAAAGACGGTGGTTTCGATCCTTCAGAGATGTTCACGATTTGGGAGAAGAATTTCAAACATGAAATGAAAAATGCCGCGGCAACAGTTGACGGTATTGGGTGTTATCAAATTGCTCTCTATCCGAATGACACCAAAAGCAAAGCTTACCATACTGTGATCTTGAATGTCGACAAATCAAAAATGGAAGTCACAAAAGTGGAAATCAAAACGCGCGACAATGCGACGATGACGTACAAGATGAAGAATTTCAAGACTACTTCAGAAATTGGCGACGGGGAATTCATCTTCAACAAAGGGAAATTCCCGGGTGTCGAAGAAGTCGACAACCGCATTTAACGATATCACGAAAAGAAAAAGGGCCCTCATCAAGGCCCTTTTTCTTTATTGAACTTTTTGTGGTGTAACCCAGTCAATACCCTTCTTTAATTTACGCTGTGTAGCTTCTTCTTTTGACCCTTCAGAAGGAACATGATTATAGAGCCATGACGCATGCTCGGGCAAACTCATGAGAATTGATTCAATTCGACCTCCCGTCTCCAAACCGAAACGTGTGCCACGGTCATAAACCAAATTGAACTCTACATAGCGACCTCTGCGTAACAATTGCCATTGTTTATTTTGTTGGGAAAAAGGCAAGGCCTTGTTAGTCGCTACAATGGGCAAATAAGCTTTCAGAAAAGTGCGCCCAACATCCGCTACAAAATGAAATAACTCCTCCTTTGCAAGCACTTCCGTAGGACGCAGATAGTCGAAGAATATGCCGCCAATACCGCGAGTTTCATTGCGATGTGTAATAAAGAAATAGTCGTCGGCCCACGCCTTGAAACGTGGGTAAAATTCGAGACTATAACGATCGCACACGTTCTTCATTTCTATATGGAAGTATTGCGCCTGCTCATCGTTCACATAGACCGGTGTGAGGTCTATACCTCCGCCAAACCAAGAATCACCTGCATTCGTTTCGAAGTAGCGAATGTTCATGTGAATAATTGGAACTAAAGGAGAGAAAGGGTGAATTACGATGCTCACGCCCGTTGCGAAAAAACGAGTTGCTTCTGCACTCACCTTATCCTTCATAAAAGCAGGAAGCTCTCCTTCAACAGCACTGAAGTTTACTCCACCCTTCTCGATAACATTACCGCCGGTTATTACCCGTGTTCTTCCACCACCGCCATGAGCATGAGACCAGGCGTCTTCCGAAAATGTAGCCATTCCGTCTTCTATTTCCAGGCCTCGGCAAATCTCATCCTGAATGGTGCGAAACTCTTTTGCAACGGTGTTTTTATCAATCATAAACTTGAAATAATAGCAGCAAGATTAACCCCGCAGGAGCGCTCATTCTGTCACACTTTTGAAATCAATTGACGCGATGTAGCTGATAGTTGTCAGTACGAATGATATTGACAGCAGCATTCTCAAAGCCACTCTCGGATGAGGTTCGAAAGAACTGAAAATCTCCGGACAACGTGTTTACCCGTGCGCCGGTAGAAGTATGAAAAGCCTGTTTACCGAACTTATGCAAATGGGTTGCGAAATACATTGCAACATCATAACCTGCATATGAGAAATCGATAGGGTCCGATTTGAACCTTCTCTTGTAAGTGTCATTCCATTTCACGACAGACTCATTGTCTTCATCCACGTAAATCGGCTTTGGAAAACTGACATGATACTTATTTCTTACTTCCGTCGAAATCGATTCCATGTCATCCCATGACTCCAATCCAATGACATCGATATCTGCTCTGCCTCCGAGTGCCTTCCAAATACCTGCTATAATCTTCTTATCATTCGTTGGAACAGCTACTGCGCATTTACCAGGTGGCAGGAGTTGAGCAATTTTCAGATTGTTGATGTCGTCGCAGACCACCACCTTCTTCAAACTGTCTTTCGTAAGCTTCAGCCACTCTTCCTTGAAAGCCTCCACCAGCTTACGATCGTCTATGATTTTTGAATCGATTAGAACCACATTATCCTTTGAAAAATTCTTATGCAAATAACGCGTGATGGCCATCCACTGCGTAACAGAGCCGGCCACAGACTTACTCAATGAAGGAGCATTGAGAAGCACACGATTCGGTTGTTGCACCGGCACCACCATATGCGCATTGTTCGCTAAACACCAGGCGGCTACATCTGGAACCAGATCTTTAAACAAAGGACCAATTACTAAATCAACATCTTTCATTTCCTTGCTTTTCAAAATAGACTGGAGTGCGGCTTTATTATCCATGACATCGACTACACGAATTTTCGCTTTTAAACCCGCCACTTCCAGCGAGTCGGCTGCTATCATGATTCCTCGATACATTGCTACAGCAGCATCGCGCAGACGGATATCTCTCGAGAGCAATGAGTCTTTCGTGGATGTATAGAAAGGCAGCATTACAGCTAT
>JAIYBR010000227.1 GCA_027488435.1 Flavobacteriales bacterium | reverse complement strand
TTTCCTTTTGGTAAATCCCATTTATCGAGGCGGTAAATGAACAGTATTTCATCACGGTCATTCGACACAACCCCACCTGCCGCTCGAATCAACAGAAACTGTGACGCAAACTGCTGCCACGACCATTCAACATCGCTACACTTCACATAAATCGCCCTGGCACCACGGTCAATTGCACTTTCAATGAGCATGGTATCCGCCTTTCCTTGCGAAACGATACCTTCATAGTCAGCAGCGGAGCCAAGGGACAGCTCCATCGCACCAAACTCCGATGCGTTTATGAAAACAACCGGCCTGTTCGCAAAATAAACTTTATACTTTTGAGCCATGAACCAACAAAATCGAGCGTTAAAAGTAGCGGAATTCCTTCTTCAAATCGAAGCAATCAAGTTAAGTCCTGAAAATCCCTTTACCTGGGCTTCGGGCTTGCGATCGCCCATCTATTGCGACAATCGCAAAACCCTGTCATATCCGGAAGTACGAGCGTTCATTCGCGATGCATTCGCAACTACCATTCGCGAATCGTTTCCCAACACGGAAGTCATTGCGGGGGTCGCAACAGGCGGCGTTGCTATCGGGGCATTAGTTGCAGAAGCCTTGAATCTGCCTTTCATCTATGTGCGCAGTGAAGCAAAAAAGCACGGACTGGGCAATCAGGTCGAAGGCGTGCTGCATGCCAACCAGCGTGTGGTGGTGATTGAAGATTTAATCTCAACCGGCTCCAGCAGCTTAAAGGCTGTCGAAGCATTGCGTGAAGCGAGCGCGACCATCGAAGGCATGGTAGCTATTTTCACCTATGGCTTTCCGAAAGCCAGCGAACGATTTTTGGAAGCAAAGTGCGCCGTTCAAACACTAAGCAACTATGACTTTCTGCTTCAACAAGCAACTGCTTCAGGCTATATTTCATCCGCTCAACAAGAAACACTAGGCAACTGGAAATCAAATCCCGAAGCATGGAGTGAGCAGTTTACAGCCAGACATACACACTAATTACAACCACTCCATGACCCATATAGAAAGCCAACCGGCACAGGTAAATACAAGCGCAGCGAATGTGTTTGCGTTCTTAAGCGATATGAAAAACATTGAAAAGCTTCTTCCTGCAGGAAAATACAGCGACTGGAAAGCAGACACTGACATGTGTAGTTTCAAAATTCAAAACGCCTATACAATCGGACTTCGAATCAAAGAGAGCAAACCAAACGAAGAGATCCTGTACGAAAGCACAGCCGGATCACCGTTTCCATTTACCCTGAAAGTACAGTTAAAAGAATCAGGAGCTCAAACAACCGGACAACTTATTTGCGACGCGCAGATAAATCCATTTTTGGAAATGATGGTCAAAGCTCCACTTAAAAATCTGTTCGACTATATGGCCGGACAACTGCCCGGGGCCATGGGAGTGTAATCAAGACATTCCTTCCTTCCAGCACTTCAAGAGAGCATCTTGAATGTCGGTCGGTTCCGTAGTTCTCACGCAACGATATTTCGTTACCCAAGTTGACCCATTCGGTGCTGCCCGGACTAGCACTCGCTTGCCCTTCCGCAAAACTGTTAACTCCAGTTCCAATGCATACATACGCATCAACTGCTGGACATTCTTATAAGGAGAAACTCCGTTTACTGCAACAATTTCATCAGAATACCACAAGCCGCTTACATCTGCAGGCGAATTGGGCACAACTGCGCTAATTGTAATTTTCTGATTGCTCTCATCCAGTGAAAATCCCAAATGAGTCTCACTCCATTTGGAAGAAGGAGCTTCCTGTAACTCAACACCTACTGAAGAGAGAACTTCGCGAATCATCGGTATATACTCTTCCGTACCATTGACATACGAGTGAAAAATCTTCGAAAAATCATAGTCGGTGAGCTCATTCAGCAAGGCGAGGTAATCGGCCTGTGCATATCCCTTCTTCTGTTTGCCAAAACGCTCGTAAAACAACTTCATCGCAACATCCAGTGAACTGACACCACCGCTCTGTTCCAACAAAATCAAATCGCACATCATAGCAATCAGAAAACCTTCATTATAGATGGAAACCTTGCGCCATGGAATGCCGGCCACATAACCGTCTAACCAAGTGTCCCAACTGCTGTGCGCCACCGACAAGTTGTGCCGACCATAATTGGTCATATAATCTTGCACATGATCCTGTATCACTTCCAGCCAATCTTCCAAGGATAACAAACCGCTTCGCCACAACAGCGAATCACCATAATACGTAGTCACTCCCTCATACACATATCCTTGCTCCGAATAATTCTCGCGCGTGAAATCATATGGCAGCATTTCAATAGGACGAATATTCTTGACATTCCATGTATGAAACAATTCATGACAACTGATGCCTAGCAAATCGAGATACAAATTCTCTTGCTGAAAATCGGCAGCCGGTCCCATCGTTATAACTGTGCTGTTGCAATGCTCTACCCCATGACGCAGGAAATAAGGCACGAAATGAAACAGGAAATGATACTCCTTACATGGAATATCGCCGAACATCTTCATCTGCGTTTTGGTGAAGGAAGCAAAGTCTGCCAACAAGCGTGTCTCATTCAAATTCACATCACCCTGAATCCAAATATGAAAAGGCACATCCTTCACTTCATACGAGAAGTGCCTCAGGGTTCTGCTGGCGATTAAAGGGCAGTCAACCAATTCATCAAAGGAAGATGCGATTAATCGGTGCTCCGATAGTTTCCGCAATCCGGTAGCAACTTGATAGTCGGCGGGAACATCCAACTGAACCTCGTATGTCACATGCGCATGATCGGTATCAAAAAAGAAACAGTTGACGGGATTGATGTAGAGTTGATCTTCATCGAGAAAGGAAGAACCCGCGTTCAATTCCGCGGCATAGTATTCATACCTCAGACAAACAATCGAAGTTCCGTTTGTTTCAATGCACCAAGCATCCTTCGATGTCTTGAAAAATTTCAAGTCGCGGCCTTCACTATCCTTCACTCGCCACGCGCGAATGTTCTTGGCGAAATTTCCCAACTCATATCTCCCTGGTCTCCAGGAAGGCAATTGAAGCGTAATTGACTTTCTGCCTTGCGTCGGAAATTCAGCTTCAAAGCCGATAAAGTGACGGTGCGGGTGAGTGGTTTTTACTGTGTAATTAATCATTTCCTTTTGCGTATTGCAGGTTCAATAGAAATGCCTGTAGCAGCATCGGGCAGTGCGATTCCACACATCATACTCACTGTTGGAGCAATGTCGGTTATACTAAAACGATCATAAGATTCACCACACTGAACACCACATCCGAAGAAAATCGCAGGTACGTGTGAATCATAAGCATAAGGCGACCCGTGTGTGGTGCCGCTCATTCCATATTCGATATATCCGGGATTAAGTGTGTAGATAACATCGCCCGAGCGCTGGGCGTCGAATCCTTGCTGTATCATATTCTTCACAAGATCACCACCTCTGGCCTGACTCAAATCGGAAGCGGTAAATGCGCTCATGACTTCAGGAAAAGAAAGACACAACTGAGCAACTTCATATTGGATTTCTTTTGCATTCATACGCTTTGTTTGAATCAACTTGTGATTAAGAAAAACATTTTGATTACTCTCATTCAACACCCAATCACCCTCGCCGTATCGCTTGGCAAGCGTGTCTTCCAGAAAAAGCTCGAGTCGATCACTCTTCCAATATCCACCTATCGCCTTGCGCTTTGCTGTATAGCTGGGAGTGGGCGCTCCGCCATGATCAGCCGAAAGGAAAATAGTGTAGTTGCCCTTGCCGATTTGCTCATCCAAAAAGCGAAGGAAAGTTCCTAGCTCCTCATCTAAACGCAAGTAACAGTCTTGCGTTTCCATGGAGTGAATTCCAAACTGATGACCGATATAATCCGTAGAAGAAAAACTCATACAAAGCATATCGGTATATGCATCTGCACCCATCTTTTCTTGCATAATCAACTCGCGGGCAAAATCAATCGTCATCGAGTTTCCAAAAGGAGTCGCCTTCAACAATTCATAGTTACCGTTTGCAGCTTTCAGTGAAGGAAGGTCATAGGGAAATGTAGGTTTAGTTGTACCCTTGAATGGAGTTTCGTGCGCGTTGTTGTCTGCCTGACTTTCATCGTACACCGAAGCATCACGCAACAAATTCCAGTTTTGCGCCAAGTAACTATCAGCCAATTTCCGTTTGTTGAAGGCTGTTACCCAATCGGGCAATGCATTCATATACCAGTTACTCGTCGCCCACACTCCTTCCTCACCTCCAACAAACCAATAGGCAGCATCGGCAGTGCGACCTGCGGGCAGAATTGCTCCTCGATCCTTCATCGCTATACCCATCACTTTTCCTTTACCGTTCGTTTGCATGCCCACCATGTCTCCAATGGTAGAAGCCGTCAAATACTGCGGCGACATTTGACCGGACTTGGAACTCGTTCCAACACCACTCGCAGTGGAATCAGATGAGCAATAAATCATCGTATTGCTCGATCTGTCATACCAATCGTTTTGAATAATTCCGTGATAGGCAGGAGTAGTACCCGTGAAAATGGAAGCATGGCCGGGACCTGTATAGGTCGGCATGTAGTTGTAGTGCAGGTTATGGCATAGGAATCCGTCATTCACTAAGCGACGAA
>JAIYBR010000091.1 GCA_027488435.1 Flavobacteriales bacterium | reverse complement strand
TTACTTGCCCTTGATAGTGGCACTTTGTTGGTGTGTGTGCTGGCCATGCTCATTCCGGCGCTCTATGTTTTGAAGATATCCCCCATCCGAGCTATTCGATTTAACTAATAAGAACAATCACAGACGACATGAACTACCACGAAAATATTTTAAGCACAATTGGTAATACACCACTTGTAAAAATTAATCGCATCGCTACGGAAATTCCTGCATTGGTGCTGGCTAAAATTGAATCAACGAATCCGGGAAATAGCATCAAGGATCGAATGGCGTTGAAGATGATTGAAGATGCCGAACGCAGTGGAAAGTTGAAGCCCGGAAGCACCATCATCGAAGGAACCAGTGGCAACACCGGAATGGGGTTGGCAATTGCGTCGGTAATCAAGGGCTACAAATGCATTTTTACTTCGACCGATAAACAGTCGAAAGAAAAGTTTGACGCGCTTCGTGCTTTTGGTGCGGAAGTGATTGTGTGTCCCACAAATGTCGACCCCGAAGACCCGCGTTCATATTACAGTGTTTCGAGCCGTCTGGTAAACGAAGTGCCCAACTCGTGGAAGGCCAATCAGTACGACAACCCGAGTAATGCTCAAGCCCATTACGAAACAACTGGTCCGGAAATCTGGCAGCAGACGGAAGGGAAAATTACGCACCTAGTTGTAGGAGTGGGAACAGGCGGAACCATTTGCGGTGTGGCTCGCTATCTCAAGGAAAAGAATCCGAATATTCAAATTCTCGGCGTAGACACGTATGGCTCTGTTTTCAAGAAACTAAAGGAGACAGGAGAGTTTGATAAGAATGAAATTTATCCCTACATCACTGAAGGCATAGGTGAGGACTTTGTGCCTGAGAATGTCAATTTGAATTTGATTGATTACTTCGAGAAAGTTACCGATAAGGACGCAGCGCTTATGACTCGCCGTATCGCACGCGAGGAGGGCATTTTCGCGGGTAATAGCGCGGGAAGTGCAATGGCCGGACTCATGCAAATGAAGAGTCGATTTAAGAAAGGTGATGTGGTGGTCGTTATTTTCCATGATCATGGTACTCGTTACTTGGGTAAGATGTACAACGACGAATGGATGCGCGACCGCGGATTCTTAAAAGAAGAAAAGAAAACAGCTCGTGATCTAATAGCAACTCACATGGATAAGCCACTCGTTACGATCGGAAGTGGTGAGTTGGTAGGGCATGCTATAGACAAGATGAAGAAGTTCGGTATTTCGCAAATACCCGTAATGAAAGATGATCGTTTCGCCGGTTTCGTTGATGAGACGAGGCTATATCAAAGTATGGTAGAGAACCCATCTAATGTCAATACCAAAATTGAAGAATTGATGGGACCCGAACTTCCGGTTGTTTCCGAAGATGATTCAATCGATTCGATATCGAAACTCATTAGCAAAGACGTGCCTGCAATTTTGGTGAAGTTGCATAACGGAAAGTATCACATCATCACGAAGTACGACATAATTCAAAGCCTGTCTTAACTAAAATGTATATGATGAAGTGAGTTTGAAGGCAAAGTTTTCCTTGGCGGTCGGAAGAGAATATTCTCCGTAACGGTAGTAAACGCCAAGGCCCAATTTGCTAAAAATGCCATTCTGCACTAAATTGTCAATCTGTAGTCCGCTTTCCATAAAGCCTTTATGCGCTTGTCGTGATACGAAATTGTGATTTTGCGATTGATTGAAATCGCCCCAAAGCATGCTATGAGCAATAACCAGATTGGGTTTGAATTTTTTCTTGATGACGAAGAAGGGCCGGAATGTGTGGCGCACATGAAATGCAGCAAAGCGCGAGTGCATGAATTCATTCACTCGCATGGTTTGAAATGATCCGGGTGAAACGATGGTGAATTTTTCGTACGTTCCTTCAGCATTGTAGAGGAGTGAGAGCGGAACGTTTTCCCTGCACAAGCCGCCCAATGCCGTTATGCTGAGTTTGCCTGCCATGAGGAAGTTGAATGTTTTTTCGATGCGAGTGTCGAATCGGCTATATGCATATTGGCCTTGCATCTTACCAGCCAGCCCCTGCGTGTATTGAAAGTAAAATATCGGATAGTGTCCGCCAAGGCGAATTTCGCGGGTTTGTGTGCGCATGAGTTTCTCGCCCGGAGCAAATCGAAAAGTAATACCCGACTCCGTCACGCGGTAGTTACTATCGGTCAGTGAAACAACTTCATTGCTGTTGATTTGAAATGCATAGCCCGGGAATGACTGAATGTATTGTGTGTTTAAAAAGACGTTGCCGGTCAGATTGCCTGCTAAACGCGCATTGATGCTAGCCTGCAACATTTCACGTCTGTCCTTGCGTGAAATAAAGAATTCATAGATGTTATCTGTGAAGAAACTTGCTTGCTCGTTTTTTCTAACGCCGTTTCCTCCCATTTCCCAAACATCGTTTTGGTATTCTATTTTTAACCACATGTTGCGCTTTCGATACAGATGCAACAGGATGTCTCCTCCGTACTTCCACGTCTGATCTTTAAAACCATATGCTCCGTATCCGCCGAAGTTGAATTTCTCAGACAAGCGATAGTTGCTGCGCAGTCCGCCGCCCAATCGAAATCCTTCGTAATTATTGAAAGCGAGAAGTCGACTCAAATCGAAGTTGATATATCCAATGCTCAACTCCCCTGTTGCCAATGCTTCCATCGCCTTGAGTCGTCGGTCGAGGTGTATTGCTTTTCCCAGACTATCGATAACGTGGTAGGTTTTCAACTCCTTATCAGACAGTTCTTGCTCACGATAGGTATTCCACAAGTCATCACTTGCTTTCTCGGCATTCGGATCTATTTGAAGTGTGACTGGCGTGAAATCCGAAGCTTTGAGCTTTGCATCCAAGACGATATTTTTTATATACGATCTGCCTTCTCCAATCAATGGAAACCCTGCTGCAGAAAAGGAAGAATCAAAGACAATGCTCGAGTTCAACTGCATCGGGAACCACTGTTTGTTTTCAATGAAGGCGTATTGCTGCTGAATTTTGAATTGCATTTTTCCTTCTTCCCGTGGTTCTGCAACTACTTGTTGTATAGCGTATCCATTGGTGTTTATGTAAAGTCGGCCTGTCATAGCCGGAAAGTTCTTCTTTGAACGAGGCCTGAAGGAAATAGCAAAAACGCTATCGTTACCAATGAATGTGGTGTCTTCCAATTCAAAGTAATATTTACTGATGGCATTATTAGCCAACGGACTCATATACTTCACACCAAGTAGCTCAACAGCATCGCCGTAAAATGAAAACGATTGCAGTTGTGTTCCCAGCAAAAAGAACTCAGTATTCTTCAAACCGGAAACGCGATTTGCTAAGATTGTTTCTTCGCTGTGCGCCGGGGGAGCGTATTTACGTTCCGTTACACTTTCCATCATGAACAAATACTGTTGCTTGAAGAAGTTAATAGCGTCGCGAGCATTGGTGTCGAGCGTTGAAGGGAGTGTGTCTGCCAATAATGTGGAGTCTATTGATGCGCCCACGATAAGTTTATTGTAACTGTTGTAGGTGAAAGAGGTAACTCCTTCCGGATCGTTAAGATTCTTATTGTCGATCGCCTTTTGTATAATGCGCTCGGCTGGATTTACTCCGGGTCGAATGGTTATTTCAGCCAGTACATTTTGCTTTTGAGAAAGTGAAATTATTGCGGGTACTTGTGTATATCGATCGAATTGCTGCGATTCGAAGCCGACAAGATTCACTTGAATAATACTCGCAGTATCTATCAGCGCAAGTTCGAAGCGGCCGTCGATATCGGAATAAACTCCGTTCACCGTTCCCTGCTCGATAATCGCGGCAAATGGCAGCGGCTCACCCGATTGTCGGTTGACAACAATTCCATTCAGCGTTTGGCTCCAACAGGTATGATGGACAACTGCGAAGGCCAGCACAGCCATGAGTAGCGTGGTCAATTTCATAGAAGTCAAATATAGTCGCACGGAGAACATTTACTTTTGTCTATATGCGTTCACACCTTTCCGAATGGAGAAGATACCTGCCTTACTTGACGACTTCTAAATTGTGGAATGCATTTCTCGTTTGGGTATCATTCTTTACGTTCCGAAAATGGAATGGTAGACATCCGGCTCGACCTATTTCTGTCAGTATAGAGCCCACAACTGCTTGCAATTTGGGTTGTCCTGAGTGCCCTAGCGGATTGAAAATGTTTTCGCGAAAAACGGGTCAGATCAAGGTGGATGATTTTAAAGAATGGATTGATTCCATAGCTGGACACATCATTCACGTGAACCTATATTTTCAGGGTGAGCCTTTTATTCATCCGGATTTTTCAAGATTAGTTGAATACGCCCATCGAAAGCGAATTTTTACATCAACCAGTACAAATGGTCATTTCATTTCGGAATCTGTTGCGAATGAAATTGTATCATCAGGTCTGGATCAAATAATCATCTCTATTGATGGTGTAACGCAGGAGGTATATGAGCAGTATCGCGTTTATGGAAAGCTAGACAAGGTTCTTGAGGGCACCCGTAATCTGGTTGAACGGAAGAAACAATTGCGTTCCCAAACGCCTCATATCGTTTTTCAGTTTTTAGTGGTTGCACCCAACGAACATCAAATTCCGGAAGTGCTGAAATTGGCAGAAGAATTGGGCGTTGATGATGTTCGTTTGAAAACAGCTCAGGTATATAATTATCAACATGGAAATCCTTTATTGCCTAGCGATGAGCGATATAGTCGCTATGTTCGAAAGAAGGATGGTACTTATCGGGTAAAGAATGCGCTTGAGAATCAATGCTGGCGAATGTGGAGTGGATGTGTTATCACGTGGGATGGTCGGGTAGTGCCTTGTTGCTTCGATAAGGACGCCACTCATGCCATGGGTAATTTGCGTGAGCAGCCATTTTCGGAATTGTGGAATGGCCATAATTACCGTCAATTCAGGAGAAGTTTGATGAATTCACGCGCGGAGATAGATATCTGTGCGAATTGTTCGGAAGGCACAAGGGTTTGGACAGAAGCTTAATCACAACACTCTTGACAGGTTCAAGTTTTTTTCTATCTTTCGCCAATGCAAGCGCTGGAGTTCCTAAAGGAGTTGACCAATCCTGAGTCTATCATACACCATGGAGGCTTATTTCTATTGCTGCTTGTCATTTTCGCTGAAAACGGACTCGTAGTTGGCTTCTTTCTGCCGGGCGATTCTCTTATTTTTCTTGCAGGACTTATATGCGGCACCAAGCCGGAGTTGCTGGATACCGAAATTACAGAATTAACCATATGGATGTTTTTGGCAGCTGTGGCCGGTAGTCTGTTTGGCTACGTTTTCGGCAGAAGGGTGGGGCCACCATTGTTCGAGAGAAAGGATTCCATAATATTCAAACGAAAGTATCTCGACATCACACAGTCCTTTTATGCAAAGCATGGCGGAAAGACACTTGTTATGGGTCGCTTTCTTCCCATCATTAGAACCTTTGCGCCTATCATAGCAGGT
>JAIYBR010000005.1 GCA_027488435.1 Flavobacteriales bacterium | reverse complement strand
TAACAACCAAAAACCGCCGGGGTGGTTGGTCAAAAGATTTATAGCGTAGGCCGGATTGAGCGCATGCAACACTTCCGGACGTTGCATTATTTGATTGATGCCAAGCACAGCCAGCATCGAAAACCAAACGAACATAATTGGGCCAAACGTTTTACCCACCAGCTTCGTTCCATATCGCTGAAAAACGAACAGCAGCGTAATGATTACAATAACAATTGGAATGACAGGCAAATCTTCGTTCAGTATTTTCAAGCCCTCGACAGCCGAACAAACGGAAATAGGCGGTGTAATCATGCCGTCACACAACAACGTGGCAGCACCTATCATAGCCGGCCAAAACAACCAACGCCCTTTGCGTTGAACGAGGGCATAAAGCGAGAAAATTCCTCCCTCACCCTTGTTGTCTGCCTTCAATGTCAAGAATATATACTTGAATGTCGTTTGAATCGACAATGTCCAAAAGACACATGAAACAGCTCCGAAAACCAACTCTTCCGAAATCACCCCATGTGCATGATTCATTATCTCACTCATCACGTACAACGGAGATGTGCCGATATCACCGTAAATGATGCCTAAGGTTACGAGTACTCCTGCTGCACTTAGCTTCTGAATATGCGACGTGGCCATTGAAAAGGAAATTATGCGCCGAAAGTAGGAGCATTGTTCATGTCGTTGTTCTCTCGCTTTCCACTTTTTCATGAACCACATGCGGTTGACAGCATTACATTTGCAACGTGAGTACGGGCGAAATAATCATGATACTGTTTGTATACCTTCTGTTCTTCGGAGCAAAGGGTATCCCCTCTTTAGCACAAACGCTTGGAAAGGCCATGTATCAGTTTCGCAATGCCACCAAAGATGTACAAGATGAAATTCTGAAAGGAGCATCGGAAGTAAAGAAGCAAACCAGCGCTCTGCGACTGGATCAGATGGATATAGAAGAAGCGCCCAAACCTCGAACAGAAACATCTTCTCCCAGCGACAATTCCAACGAGCAAGAAGCCTCCCGTTCATGAACAAAATCGTTGTTTATTCCAACGGTCCGCAACAGCTCATTTATTACCCTGATTTTTTCGAAAACAGCTATTTCGATTTGCTGCAGCAAGAATTGCCCTGGCAACAAAACGAAATTCGCGTTTTTGGAAAGGTTCACAAAGAACCACGACTCACATGCTGGTTTGGTCCTGCCTATCAATACAGCTCCATTCAGTGGCCGGAAGCCAAGTTTCCTACGCTGATGCATGATATTCGTTCCAGATTAACTGATGCCATCGACTTTCCATTCAATGCCGTGCTGGCCAACTACTATCGATCGGGCGACGACAGCATGGGATGGCATAGCGATAACGAGCCCGAAATGGATCGCTCCATCATCGCGTCGGTTACGTTCGGTGGCAAGCGCGCGTTCCGTTTCCGCAATAGGCTAAACGGACAGCCACTCTCACTGGAATTACACGACCGCTCTTTGCTTCTCATGGTGCACATGCAAGACGAGTGGCAACACGCCATTCCTAAAACAAAACGACCTGTTGCACCGCGCATCAACTTGACCTTTCGACGCATTCAACGCACGTAAGCAGGAATAAAAAAAGGGTCGCTCATGGCGACCCTTTTACAATTTTATCTCAGAATAAATTATGCCTTCTTGCTAGCCCAGTTGCGCATGTCGACTACAATCGGCGATGCGATGAAGAGTGTTGAGTATACTCCGGAAATTACACCGATGATCATCGCGAAGCAGAAGCCGCGAATATCGTCGCTACCGAAGATGAACATTACCAACAACGTGAGCAATACGGTCATCGACGTATTGATGGAACGACCGAGCGTACTGTTCAACGCGTCATTGATGGTGCCTTCAATCGGGGCATTCTTGCGACCACTCAAATATTCACGAATACGGTCGAAGATAACCACGGTATCGTTGATGGAGTAACCGATTACCGTGAGGATAGCACCGATAAAGTTTTGGTTAACCTCCAATGAGAATGGAACGAAACCATTCAAGAGCGTGAAGGCTGCAATTACAACCAATGCATCGTGTAACAAGGCTACCGATGCACCCAGTGCAAAATCCCACTTGCGGAAGCGCAACATGATGTACGCACCCACGAGAATCAACGAGAGCACAGTCGCCCATGAAGCCTGCTTGCGGAAGTCATCGCTCATGGTTGGGTCTACCTTATAGGATGAACCTACCGTGAATTCTGAATTCACTTTGGCAAAACCTTCTGACATTTTCGCGCTCACGATATTTTCTACATCGGGATTCTCTGAGTTGATCATGTAGTTGGTGGTCACCTTGTAGCTTCTGCTTCCATTTCCGATGCTTTGAACTACGACCGATGCAGCAGAACCATTTTCTTCTACCAACACAGAACCGACGTTGGCACGCAACTCATCCACATTCACATCCGATGCAAAGTCAACACGAACAGAAGTACCACCCGAGAAGTCGACACCCATGTTGAAACCGCGCGTCATCCATGAAGCCGCTCCGGCAATCATGATGATCATCGAGATTACATAGAACATTTTGCGCTTACCTACGAAATCATAGTTGACTTTGGTAAACCAATCTTTCGTGATGTTGCTGTAGAAAGTAATCGGCTTCTTGTTTTCCAAACGACGATACAAAATCAGTCGTGATATAATCAATGCTGTAAGAAGTGTTGTGAAGATACCGATGATCAACGTGGTTGCGAAACCTTTGATTGGTCCTGTTCCTACGAGCAACAATATCACACCCGTAATCAACGTAGTCGCGTTACCATCGATAATCGCACTCAACGCCTTGATGAAACCGTCTTTCATCGCTGCACTGATTCCTTTACCTGCGCGTAATTCTTCTTTCACACGTTCGTAGATAAGTACGTTCGCGTCTACCGCCATACCCATGGTAAGCACGATACCCGCGATACCAGGAAGTGTGAGTGAACCCTGCATAGATACCAGTGCTCCAATCATGAAGAACAAGTTGGCAATCAATGCTACGTTCGCAGCCCAACCGGCCCATGCATAATAGAATATCATGTAAAGCAGAATGAGGACGAAGGCAATGACAAATGACAACACACCCGCATTGATGTTCTCTTCACCCACAGATGGACCAACGGTTACTTCGTCGATAATTTTCGCAGGAGCAGGAAGTGATCCTGCCTTCAACAAACCTGCAAGGTCTTTTGCTTCTTGCTCGAGCTTTGGCTGATCGGCGCCTGTAGCCGCGCGACCGAATTGAATAACAGAGCTTCCGTTAGGGATTTCGCTGTTTACACTTGGTGCAGAGAATACCAGGTTATCCATCACGATAGCGATTGAACGCTTGTTGTCAGCTGCATTGCGGCGAGTCATTTCTCTCCAAACTGCTGCACCTTCCGAGTCCATGGTCATGCTGACTTCCACTTCACCGGTAATCATATTAAAGTCTTGGCGAGCATCTACAATCGACTTTCCGTCGAGCTCAGCTTTGCCGCGCATACTCTTGTCTTTGATTCCATAGAGTGCTACCACATTCTTCTCCGGCTTAGCAGCCCAAAGCAAACGCAAGTCTTGTGGAAGGGCATCTTTAGCCACATCCATGTTGAGATACTTATTGATTTCTGAAGTATCACTCACAAGAGCAAATGCAATGACCGCAGATCCTGCCTGTGGATTAATCTGCATTTTGCGCAATGGATACTTGCGGCTCAATTCTCCTTCGGTCAACAAGCTGTCGGGACGAACAGTAGTATCACGATAAGCAGTACGAATAGAATCTTGTTGGATCTGAGTTAGTGAAGTATCTTTCAGCGCAGCCATCATCAACGAATCTTTGCGATCGCGATCAGGATCCTGTGAATACAAATCGGGCGCTACTTTCTTACCGATAGTGCCATACAATTCGTACATCTTCATGAAAACTTCGTCGGTACGGTAGGTATCCCAAAACTCAAGGTTTGCTGTTGCCTTCAAGGTTTTGCGAACACGCTCACGATCATCTACGCCGGGAAGTTCAACCACGATGCGACCCGTGAGCGACTGGCGCTGCACGTTGGCCTGTGTAACGCCAAACGGCTCGATACGCTTCTTGATGATATTCTCTGTGTTGTTGAGAGCGTCATCTGCTTCTTTACGGAGAATTTCGATTACGTCATCGTCACTGGACTTCGCAGGGAACTTACCCTTGTTCTCACTTGAATCGAAGATTTTCCACATTTCCAAACCTCCGGTATTATTCTTCTTCCATGCATCAAAGAACAAATCGACGAAAGCCTTCGAAGAACTGCGCTGAGCCATCTTGGCATCCGCAATTGACTTCTGGAATATTTCATTGTTATTATTATCAGAGAGTGCTACCAGGAGATCCGGAATAGAAACTTCCAACACCACGCTCATACCGCCTTTCAAGTCGAGACCGAGGTTGAGTTCACGCTCTTTCAGGTAGTTGTAGCTGTGACCAAACACAGGGAATGCAGAAGCATCTGCGCTATCGCGCAACACTTTGCGATAAAGGGCTGTGTATGCCGAATCACCCACCGTGTATGTAACACCGGCGGTGCTGAGCGAATCTTCCACCAGCTGGCCAATCTTCTTTTCGTAGCTGCGGGCTACATATCCAAACGAAAGCACATAGACTACTGTCAATGTGAGAAGGATCACGAAGATCCACAAGAGCGATTTATTACGCATGTAACTGAACTAATTGGTAATTCTTATTTTAACAAAAGCCGCAAATATAGTATGGCAGTTTGTTTCATAGGTATGCGACCTGAAACTTTCAACACTCGCGTTGTGAGCAATCGAACGCGTATCAAAGAAAAAGCACCGCATTGAGCAGTGCTTTCACTTTTTTACATGATTTGATTATGCTATATAACCGAGCTCCTTAGCTTGCTTCATAGCAGCCATTAAGCCCAATTTATTGATAGTCTTCATTCCTTTCGGAGTTACACGCAACTCAACCCAACGCTTCTCTTCTTCGAGCCAGAAGCGCTTGTACTGCAAGTTCGGGTAGAACTTACGCTTGGTCTTGATATTCGAGTGAGACACTCTGTGTCCCGATTGTGTGGTCTTTCCTGTAATCTGACAAACGCGTGCCATAGCAATATACTTTTTAAAATGGGCGGCAAATAAACGACATTTTTTTTACAAATGTGCCTTTTGTCCTAAAATTTCTTTTCGGAGCAAATTTAAGCCTGCAAAGGAAGCCATATCCATGTTGCTCTCCCGACGTTTTCCGAGACGAAGCTCGAGCGATTTGCAGCTATCCGGGCCGGCAACGGCCACATAAATGAGTCCAACAGGATGGGTTTCAGTGCCTCCGCTCGGGCCTGCCACGCCGGTTGTAGCAATCGCCCAGTCCGAATTGAATCGTCGGCGAGCACCTATGGCCATCGCCTCTGCCACTTGTGAGCTAACGACGTTATGGCGTTTAATCAACTCGTTGTCGACCGAAAGCAAATCGGTTTTTATGTCATTATTGTAGGCAATTACGCCACCTATAAGATAATCGCTGGCGCCTGGCACAGAGGTGAGCATGCGCGCCAGCGTGCCTCCTGTGCAACTTTCAGCCACGGCCAATGTGCCATCTAACGCACGAAGTTGAACACCGACAATCTCTTGCAGCGTGTCTTTATCGTATCCGTAAATATGCTCTCCCACCATCCGATGCAGCTCAGCTTCGCACAGTTTAAAATCAGACTCCACATCGCGCCCTACTTCGCCGTAGCTCGACATGCGCAACTTCACCATACCGGGAGACGGCAAATAGGCCAATGCAATTTTCTTTTCCTCGAGCATCTTTTCCCACTCCGCAAGCTCGTTGGCCAGAAACGACTCGCCAACTCCCGTGGTTAAAATGGTCCGATGGCGTATAACCGGTCGGTTGTAAAAGGCCGCGAGTTTTCCAAACACCTCCTCTTCCATCATCCCTTTCATTTCATAGGGCACCCCGGGCATCGAGATGAATACCCGATCGCCGCGCTCGAACCACATGCCGCAGGCTGTGCCCTTATAATTATGTATGACCGTGCACGCGGCGGGCACCGCGGCTTGCTGCCGATTCACTTCAAGCATGGGCAAACCGCGGCGCTCGAAAAAATCGGTGATACGCTTCAAGGCCTCATCATTGATGACCAAATCGGTATTGAAATAACCGCACAACGTATGCTTGGTAATGTCGTCTTTGGTTGGACCCAAACCGCCTGTCATAATGATGATGTGACTGCGCTCCGAGGCCTCGTTGAGAGCCGCTACAATTTCATTCTTGTCGTCGGAAATAACGACAGTACGGTTTACCCGAATACCAATCGCATTTAACTGCTCGCCCAACCAGGCAGCATTCGTATTGATGGTTTGGCCTATGAGCAACTCGTCGCCAATTGAGATTAGCTCTGCCTTTATTTGTTCGCCTATCATTTTTTCTTAGCAGTGTATTATTTAACCTGCACTTCTTTTATTTTAGTCCCCTTGTTCACCACTAAACACCTTAAAGTTGACCACTTATCTAGAACAATCAACTTCACAGAAATCATTTGCCATAAACACATACCACGGTTACTAAGTTCAGCCTAAAAAACCATCACCTTAGAATACATGTGGTAATTCACTTTCCTACACAAATCAGAAAACACCAAACCCAACGATCTAATTAATCAACCCTAAAACACATCTATGAAACAACTTTTACTTGTTACTTTCCTATTAGCTGCTAGCTTTTGCTCTAAAGCTCAGGTAATTTTCTACGTAGAGACTCCGGAGGCACTGGAGGGCGACTACGAAATGACATGGTCTAACCCTGCCAACGGCTGGGGAAGCCCCGATTTAAACATCACAGACAACTCTGTTACAGGCACACTGGTATTGGCCTATGACGGCACAGCTGCCGATTCACTTTGCTGCGACTTGGCAGGCGGTATCGTAAATGGAGACCAGGTGTTCGGAAATATCGCGGTCGTTTACCGAGGCAGTTGCCAATTTGGTCAAAAGGCCACATTAGCGCAAGCTGCGGGAGCAATTGCTGTCGTTGTCATAAACAATGTGCCCGGCTCACCCATCAGCCCAGCAGCCGGTGACTACGGAGCAGACGTGACCATTCCACTCGTAATCATCACGCAAGAACTCGGAGTTCAGCTGGTTGCAGAAATGAATGCCAATCCTGGCTCTGTTACCGCATTCCTCGGAAACAAAACCGGATTCTATGCCAACGACGTGGCCCTGTATCCGAAAGACTATCTGGTAGCTCCTTCTTCACTTGTTCCCAATGCAATCGCGCAGAACGATACGGAATTCTTTGTGCCGCTTGGATCATGGGTGTACAACTACGGCTACAACGACCAAACAGGTGTGCGCATGGCTGTGAACATCACCAACGAAGGTGAATTGGTTTATTCCGACACTTCCGATGCTGCCGACATCGTTGTGGGCGACAGCATCTGGTTTGCGATGCAAGATTTCTCCTCTTCCAGTTATATGGGGCGCTACGATATTTCGTATTCACTTCTCGCCGATTCTATCGATAATTTCGTCAATGACAATTCGAGAGCAGCATCGTTTACGATGAACGATTCGTATTTCAGCTATGGTGCTTTGGATGAAGGAGAACTAATTCCAACCGCAGACAACTACTACCGTCCGAGCGCTACGTCAACCGACTATACCGCTTGTATTTATTTCCGTGATCCGAACGCCAGCCGTCTTTTTGCAGAAGGAATCCACTTTTCTGCAACAACGCTCGCCACTGACTCGCTCACCAACGAGTACTTCGAGACGATTCTGTTTGAATGGAATGACGATTTCGCTGACTTAAACGACGCCAACCTCGCGTTTGATTTGCTCGACGCAGTGGCATTTGGCGAATACGTTTATGACAGCAATTTGCAGCAAGAAGTGGTTTACTCACCTTTCGAAGAAGGTGTTGCCCTGGTTGACAACCAACGTTACCTCTTCTGCGTTGCTACAACCTCGCCTGATGTTTACCTCGGCTTCTCATCAGAATATGATTACGATGAGCGCCTGAACTATACATTGGAAGCCGTCTCACCCATCGGCGATGCAGGTACTTGGTATGCAGCCGGTTTTGGTACCGAGGTGGTTCCTTCATTCATGGTTAAGTTCACCGACATCACATTGGGAACAGACGAATCTTCAACAGAAGTTACTGAGGCCCAAGCTTACCCAAATCCAAGCTCTTCATTTATCCAAATCCCACTCGGAAAAACAGAATGGACAACATTGGAAATCTACGATCAGAAAGGTGCCCTCGTGCACGCTGAGTCTGTATCGCAGAGCAAAGGATTGCACCGTCTAAATGTCGAAGACCTCGACAACGGCGTATACAACATTCGCCTAATCGGCAGCAGCGACCAACGCGTATTCAACGTATTGGTATCGAAATAAGAAATTGTTTTCTTGAAATAGAAAATCAAAGAGGCCGCACATGCGGCCTCTTTGCTTTTATCTACTTGCCATTTTGCTGCTGCTGTGCTCTCATCCCTACCTTCGCCGCATGCAAAATCAAGATCGACTGAAAACAACCCTGCTGCAGCTCATAAGCACTTCGGTTACATTGCTTGTTGCCGACTATCTCATGGACAGCATCCGTTTTGAGCAACCTTGGGTGGCCATCATAACGGCTATTGTGCTGGCTCTGCTCAACGCTTTTCTCAAGCCATTGCTGGTATTGCTTACTATTCCCGCCACCGTTTTTACGCTGGGGCTTTTTCTGTTGGTCATCAACGCTGCCATACTCATGATCGCCGATCAGCTCGTCGACGGATTTATGATTGAAGGATTCTGGTCGGCGGTATTGCTCGCTATTTTCATTTCACTCGTCAACGGCATGTTGGGTGGAAATGTGAAGGTGGTGAAGCACTCTCAACATGATGAGCTGAATCATTGATGCCGGAGAATGAGGCTGTTGAGCGTGTGGGAATCTGTGAATCGCGTATTTCGGCTATATCTCGGAGCGGAGAATGGAAAATGTTTGGAAGGAACGGACACCTTCTCCAATCTCCAATCTCCATTCTCCATTCTTCCCTGCCAGGCCCTAGTCGCCGTTCCCCCCAATCGTCATGCACAAGGCTGATTTTTATCGACATCCCATAAACATCTGCTGAGAATTGAAGGGTCCGAGATTACTTTCGCGGCACAATCCAACAACACATGAAATTCTTCATCGACACTGCCAACCTCGCACAAATCCAGGACGCCCATGACTTGGGAATTCTTGACGGAGTAACCACAAACCCATCACTGATGGCCAAAGAAGGCATCTCCGGCAAGGACAATGTAATGAAACATTACAAAACCATTTGCGATATTGTAGGCGATGGCGATGTAAGTGCAGAAGTGATTGCCACGGACTTCCAGGGCATGGTGCGCGAAGGCGAAGAGCTTGCCGAGCTGCACCCCAATATCGTCGTGAAAATACCGATGATTCAGGAAGGCGTGAAGGCACTGAAGTACTTCAGCGATAAAGGCATCAGAACCAATTGCACCCTCGTATTCTCTGCCGGCCAGGCGCTTATCGCAGCGAAAGCAGGCGCTTCGTATGTTTCGCCATTCATTGGCAGACTCGACGATATTTCGACCGACGGTCTTGACCTCATCGAACAGATTCGACTGATTTACGATAACTACGGATACGAAACGGAAATTTTAGCTGCCAGTGTGCGCCACCCGATGCACATCATAAAGTGCGCAGAAATTGGCGCCGATGTTATGACAGGCCCGCTCAGCGCAATCGTAGCTCTCATGAAACACCCGCTTACCGACAACGGCCTGGCTCAGTTCCTTGCCGACCATGCGAAAGCAGCTAAATAATGACTAGTGGCGAATGGCGAGTGGCGAGTGGCGAGTGGCCAATTTCGCCATTCGCTACTCATCACTCGCCATTCGCCACTCGCCACTCCCATGCTCCTCACCATTCACCCAGATAACCCAGATCCACGCAAGATTGCGCAAGTGGTCGAGTGTCTGAAAAAAGGAGGCATCGTTGTTTACCCAACCGACACCGTTTACAGCATGGGGTGCGACATGCTCAACTCAAAAGCGCTCGAACGACTTGCACTCATCAAGCAAGTAAAGCTGGAGAAGGCAAACTTTTCACTCATTTGTCACGACCTGAGTCATCTTACAGAATACAGCAAACAACTGAGCAATCCGATATACAAACTTATGCGGAGTGTATTGCCGGGACCTTACACATTTATTCTCGAAGCAAGCAAAGCAATACCGAAGATTTTTTCTGACCGAAAAAAAACGGTAGGTATACGCGTGCCTGACAATGCTATCGCACGTGCAATCGTGGAAGCGCTCGGAAACCCAATCGTATCTACATCGGTGCATGACGACGATGATATACTGGACTACACAACTGACGCCGATCTTATTCATGAGAAGTGGAGCAATCGGGTAGATATTGTTGTGGATGGCGGAACCGGAGGATTA
This sequence comes from Flavobacteriales bacterium, assembly GCA_027488435.1. Taxonomy (GTDB): domain Bacteria; phylum Bacteroidota; class Bacteroidia; order Flavobacteriales_D; family Sanyastnellaceae; genus JAIBBG01. The sequence goes on along the minus strand of JAIYBR010000005.1, from coordinate 2,714 downwards.
GAACCCTCCACCATCATCAGCTGCATCAACGATGAAATTACAGTTCTGCGTGTTGGAAAGGGCAGCGTGGAAATACTCTAGCCCACTTCTCTGCCATAGTTACGCAGGTGCACATATGCATCACTTATACACTCAATAATGTCACGTGCAATCATGGTGTCTACCCCTCTGCTTTCTGCAGCAAAATCGCCTGCTAAGCCATGCAGAAATACTCCAAGCAACGCAGCGTCGAGCGGCTCGTAGCCCTGGCCCAGAAAACTACCAATCATTCCGCTGAGCACATCGCCACTACCCGCTGTGGCCATACCCGGGTTTCCGGTTGAATTGAAATACACAAAACCATTGGGAGCGGTTATTCGTGTGTGTGCACCTTTAAGCACAATGAAGATTTGGAGTTCACCGGACATTTTCAACTGCGTCTCCAACCGATCAAAGCTTGAGTAATGCTTGCCGAACAGTCGATCGAATTCGCCCACGTGCGGAGTGATAATGCTTCGATGCGGCAAACGTTTCAACCAGCCTTCGCGCGCGATGATATTGAGCGCATCGGCGTCGACAATTGCGGGCAATTTGGATACGCTCAGCCAAGTGTCGATCATTTTAGTTGCTTCTGTTCCGGTGCTGCAGCCTGGCCCAATGACCAACGCTGTGGCTCCATCAACGTCTTCGAAATGTCCGCAAGCGTCGACGCCGAAGACCAATTTACACAACGCCTCAGGAACACTTGCTTGCATGATCTGCGCGCCGCATTCAGGCACACATGCAGTGACCTTTCCCGCTCCAGAGCGCATAGCGGCATATGTCGAAAGAATGGCTGCGCCCATCATACCCCGACTACCTGCTACTAGTTGAACATGACCGCGTGTTCCCTTGTGACGATACTTTTCCACTGGCCGAAGCGCATGATACCGGTCTTCCTCATCGACAAATTGCCAGTTGCAGTTTGCCTCCTCCGCATACCGCGGGTCGAGGGCCAAAGGAACGATAACCAACTTCCCTACATAGCGATCATTTTCTGAAAACAACATAGCTCGCTTCGGGACTTCAAGAGTAAGCGTAGTGAAAGCATTTATAATTGAGCTCACCTGTTCTTCCATCGCATCGGCATCCATTCCGGATGGAATATCGATCGAGACAATCGGGTTTGTAAATCTGTTTAACTCTTCAATTAAATCGGCCCTCCAGTCTTCGATTGGCCCCCTCAGCCCCGTTCCAATAATGGCATCTACCAGCACATCATCCTGCTCGATCTCAAATTCATCTTCGGGCATCTCATGAATGAACTTCAACTGCACGTCACTGTCGAGCGCTCTCTGCAAATTGAGTCGAAAGTCGTTACTTCCCTTGTCGGGCTCCCCGATTATATGCACGAGAACAGATATCTGCTGCTCGTGAAGCAAACGCGCCATCACTAATCCATCGCCACCATTATTGCCTGTGCCACAAAAAAAGACATAACGTCCGGCCGGCGCGCTATCAAGCAACGCAAGTGCACATTGGCTACCGGCCAATTCCATCAAATCGGATGATGCTGCGTAAAAATTACCAATGGTCGCCTGATCCCAGGCACGAAGTTGTTCGCGAGTAAAGAGTTTCATGCAATTTGAATTTCATATTGAAAGTACAATCATAGCGGAACAATTAGGTTCAAAATCGGAATAATACATTTCACATTGTGCCGTTCGCAAGTTTGCCTACCTGCTCATTCTCGGCACAATGCCAACTCTAAATTCACAGGCTGGTACCAACTGTCATAACCCTATGAGAAAGCTTCTTATCCTATCCGTTCTGATTGCCGTCGCCGTGCAGCTCAACGCACAGCCACCTATTTCATTCTACGATAATACGCGCATTTATCGCGAGGCATTGGAGCTGTTTGACCATGAGAAGTATGTGCCTGCCTTGGAAAAATTCCAGGAGTACACAGCCCTGGAAAAAGACCCGCAGCATGCGTTGCGAATCAACTCCGAATATTACAGCGGCATTTGCGCTTTGTATCTGCTGCATAAAGATGCGGAATACCGTCTCGAACAATTCGTTCTGGAGCATCCTGATTCACCTTGGAAAATGCGCGCTTTTTTCGAGCTGGCCACATTCAACTACCAAAAGAAACAATACAAAAAGTCACTGGAATGGTTTCGTGAAGTTGACGAAAAGGATCTCACCTCGAAAGAGCGCACAGAAATGCAATACAAGCGAGGACACAGTCTTTTTGAAATCGGTGATCCTGCCACTGCTCGTCAAGATTTCTTCGAAGTTAAAAAGCAGGAAAGCGAATATCAGAAAGCAGCAATCTATTACTACAGCCACATTGCTTACGAACAAAATGATTTGCAGGTAGCGCTCGACGGCTTCAAGCAACTCGAGGGAGATGCCGCGTTCAAAAGTTTAGTCCCCTACTACATCACCTACATCTATTACAAGCAAAAAAACTACGATGAGGTATTGAAGTACGGACCCGGTGTATTGAAGCAAGCAGAGGAGAACGCCACCAAACGAGCTCCTGAGATTTCACGCATCATCGGTGACAGCCATTGCATGAAAAAACAATACGCTGAGGCGATTCCGTATTTAGAAACGTACCACACTGCCGCTACCGAAAGCGACATCACGCGTGAAGACCACTATCAGCTTGCCTACGCCTACCACCGCAGCTCACAATGGGACAAGGCCATTCAGGAGTACAAGAAATGCACAGAAGGAAAAGACGAGTT
>JAIYBR010000022.1 GCA_027488435.1 Flavobacteriales bacterium | reverse complement strand
TATTGCAATCGTTCTTCCAGAAACGAACTATGGTAGGTTGGTGCCTGGCAACGTAAACAGCGCCTCACCTCATCATCACCAACACCCACTCATACACCCGCTTCCGACGATCGAAAAGCTTGCGGTGATATTCCTCTTCCGATATACCTCCCGCCGTTTGCATAACGGGTGCAGCGATAATCGGAAAGATGGTCAGACCAATAATATTGATGAGAACTTCCGAAAAATTAATGTATCTGTACTTACCTACTTTGATTGCCTCGCGCAGCTGGTCAGCCATCACAGAGCGATGAAGCATGTTGCGCTGCTTTTTAATCTGGTTCTTCAGCCCCGAATGCCCTTTAAGCATTTCATTCAAAATAAACATGGAGAGGTGAGGACCCCTGTCGGCCATTGCAAAGTATCGCTCCACCATTAATTCTATCTTCCTTTCTAAACTTGTCGAGCGGTCAGACAAAATGGGAACGTTCATCCGGAAAAAAACACTCAACTCCTCGAGCATGACCAATTGATACAGCTTGTCCTTATTCCGAAAATGATAAATGATAAGTCCTTGACTCGTTCCCGATAAAGCCGCTATTTCATGCAAGCGGGCGCAATCAATTCCTTTCTTCACGAAAACCTCACGCGCCGCTCGCAGAATGCGCTCCGCCGTTTCGATTGATTGAATGTCTGCCTGTCTTTTCACCACGGTACGAATGTATTCGCAACCGATTATTCTGTTCTTGTTTCATATCATATCCAGATAACTATTCTAAAAAAGAGAAAGAACATTCATCATTCTATTCATGAGCTTTCAATTGAAGTTACCATCACTCAGATGAGCTGAGGTATTCGACCCAAATGGCAACACAGAACAGAATCGATGTTCGGCTTCCGTAAATTTGTGTTATGAGAAATAATCACGAAATAGATTATCGCATTTTCGGTGAAGAGATGCAGTGTGTAGAAATTGAACTGGATCCGCAGGAAACAGTGGTTGCCGAGTCGGGCGCGTTTATGTATATGGACGATGGCGTACAAATGGAAACCGTGTTTGGCGATGGTAGCCAGCAACAAGGTGGATTTTTCAGTAAGCTTATGGGTGCCGGTAAACGATTGCTCACAGGCGAAAGTTTGTTCATGACAACCTTCACACACCGTGGCATGGGCAAGGCTAAGGTTGCATTCGCTTCGCCCTATCCGGGAAAAATAATCGCACTCGACTTGCAGCAGCTCAACGGAAAAATAGTTTGTCAGAAAGATTCATTTCTATGCGCTGCCAAAGGTGTTTCTATTGGCATCGAATTTCAACGCAAATTAGGCACAGGTCTCTTCGGAGGTGAGGGTTTCATCATGCAAAAAATCGAAGGCGATGGCATGGCGTTCTGTCACGCCGGGGGCCACATCATGAAACGCGATCTGCAGCCGGGTGAATTGCTGAAGATCGACACAGGTTGTGTAGTTGCCTACACACAAACCATCGACTACGATATTCAATTTGTGGGTGGTGTAAAAAATACGCTCTTCGGTGGTGAAGGATTTTTCTTCGCCACTCTGCGAGGCCCCGGTACCGTGTGGTTGCAAACACTGCCCATCTCACGTCTTGCATCCCGCATTGCTTCATACGCCGCTCCGGGCGGTCGCAAGGAAGAGGGAAGTATTCTCGGTGGACTCGGAAATCTGCTCGATGGCGACGGCATCTAACCCATGCTGAAAACCACTCAAATTACTGAATTCATTGCAGGCATAAAAGCCGGCACGCCACTCATCGATACACGCAGTCCCGGCGAGTTTGAGGCAGGTCATATTCCCGGTGCCTTCAATTTGCCTCTGCTCAACAACGACGAACGCCATCACATTGGCATTGCCTACAAGCATGATGGGCGCGATGCTGCAGTGAGAATGGGCTACGAACTTGTAGGACATAAGTTTGCTTCCTATATCGATGCAGCGAAAGCACATGCACCAAACGGCGAGGTTTTAATCTATTGCTGGCGCGGCGGCATTCGCAGCAATACCATGGCGTGGCTGCTCTCCTCGGCGGGCATGAATGTGACCCTGCTGGAAGGTGGCTACAAAGAATACAGGCACTGGTGCATTCATCAGTTTGAACTCGCAAGACCTCTGCTCGTGTTATCCGGCAAAACAGGTGCGGGTAAAACGGAGATTCTACATGAGTTGATTAGTTTAGGTGAATCAGTTCTCGATATTGAAGGACTAGCACATCATCGTGGATCCGCATTCGGATCGCTGGGCTTACCGGAACAGCCTACCCAGGAAATGTTTGAAAACAAAATCGCTTGGTGTCTGAGCGACTTTGCGAATAGTTCGCGCATCTGGATTGAGAATGAAAGCCGTTTCATCGGACGATTGAGAATACCCGATGTATTCTTCGATCAAACGAATAGCGCTGCTCTCATCTCTATCGATCGAGAACTAAACGCTCGTGCTCACCGGGTTTTAGCCGAGTACGGAAAGTTCGACGCCGGCATTCTCGCTGAAAAAACGCAAGGTCTCACCAAGCGTATGGGTGGCGACCGCGTGAAGATGAGTGTTGAAGCACTCGAAGCAGGCGATCTCATGGGCTGGGTACTCCCGCTGCTCGATTACTACGACCGCAACTACGCACATTCCATAGATTCACGCAAGGGAAAATACGAACGGATTTTGACAGTTGAGCACGAAAGCGCTGCAGACATCGCACAAGAATTACTTCGATTGAAGCCCCGCTGATACTAAGCACATGAACGAATACAAACTCACTCAGTATAGCAAAGGATCGGGTTGCGGATGCAAGATTGCACCTGCGGCATTGAAGGAAATTCTCCACACGCCTGACGAGTTTCCGAAACACCCCAACGTGTGGGTAGGCAGCGAAACGCATGATGATGCTGCGGTATTTGGATGGAATGACTTTGAAGGGCTGATCAGCACTACAGACTTTTTCATGCCGATGGTCGACGACTCATATACGTTTGGAAAAATAGCAGCAGCGAATGCATTGAGCGATGTGTATGCTATGGGAGGAAGCCCGCTGATGGCACTGGCTATTTTAGGTTGGCCCATTGAAAAGATTCCGGCAGCACAAGCAGCGCAAGTGCTTGAAGGCGCGCGCTTCATGTGCCGCCTGGCGGGCATACATCTGGCCGGTGGACACAGCATTGAAAGTAGCGAACCCATTTTTGGTTTGTCTGTGAATGGCCGAGTAGAGAAAAAGAATCTACTGCGGAATGGCGGGGCACGGCCCAGCGATGTGTTGTATTTGACCAAGCCACTTGGCGCGGGCATCATCACTGCGGCCATGAAAAGAAACCTGCTCGTTGACGCATCACATCTGGAAGCATGTGTAACGTATATGAGCTCGCTCAACAAAATTGGAGAACACATTGCCGAGCATGTCGAGGTACACGCCATGACCGATGTAACCGGCTTTGGATTTGCCGGACACCTTCTTGAAATGTGCGAAGCGAGCGGCACAACCGCGAAGGTTGATTTCTCGTCGCTACCGGTTTATCCTTTTTTAGAATCGTATGTCGCGGCGCGTATCTACCCCGATATGACCATGAAGAACTACGCGCATTATGCATCTAAAATCGATCAGCTTTCACTGCAGCAATTATTGGTGATGTGTGACCCGCAAACAAGCGGTGGCTTGCTGATAGCGGTACCTCCGAGTGCCTCTGCAGCCCTGGAGCAGCGCATGCACGATTTTGGATGCGGAGCGTTTGCACGACCCGTTGGCGTGATGGTGGAGCGAGAAGAGAAGTTGATCAGCCTGGAGTCGAAATAAAGCCTTGCGGGTGAAGAAAAAATCGCGGAGAAGATTGCAGTGAGTTAAAGGTTAAAAGTTGAAGGTTCGCGAAGTGTAACCTGCAACTTTCAACGTACAACTTTCTATTTTCTTCATCACAGAGAAAATCTAAACCATCAAAAAACCCCGCGCTGGCGGGGCTTTTCATGTGTTTGTGCACCCACCTGGGATCGAACCAGGGACCCACTGATTATGAGTCAGTTGCTCTAACCGTCTGAGCTATGGGTGCAAAATTTCGGGTGCGAATATACACACACTTCGCGGTGTCGGCCTACCTCTAAGCAACATGATATCATTTTCCGTGGCGCCTGTCTGCTTAGGGGCAATACCTATAGCTTTGTACTATGAACATGAGAATACTTGTCTTTGTCGCTCTCTTTTTATCAGGCTCACTGATGGCGCAACATCGCCGGCAGGGAGAAGCCATCGTTCAGTTAAAACCGGGCAGTAGCATTGATGCATGCATGAGCGAAATGAACCAACAGCTTGGACTTCTTGCCAATGTAAAATCAGTTCAGTGTATTTATTCTAGGATGAATCTGTGGCTGGTGTCGTTCGATGAAGAACAAATCAACATGCGCGATTTCTTGTATGAGTTGAAGAAAAGTGACTTGGTTTTGCAAGCCCAATGCAATCACATCGTCGAAGAGCGCCTCGTGCCCAATGACCCCTTTTTTTCGCAGCAATGGCATCATCAGCAAGCCAATGATCATGATATCGACAGTGAACTTGCTTGGGACATTACCACAGGAGGAATTACTCCCTTGGGCGATGAGATTGTGGTGTGTGTGGTAGAATTGGGCGGAGCCCAATGGAACACCGCAGACATTGCCGACAATCATTGGGTGAACAACCAAGAGATTCCACTGAACGGAGTTGATGATGATAGCAACGGATTCGTGGATGATTATCACGGCTGGAATATCAATACTCAAAGCGATGTGCTCGACAATGACAGCCATGGTACGCGTGTATGCAGTATGATTGGTTCAAAAGGCAACAACAACACAGGAGTTACCGGAGTGAACTGGGATGTGAAAATGATGATGGTCGAAATCGGAAGTTCAACCGAGGCCGCTGCCATTGCCGGATACGCCTATCCACTAGAAATGCGTCGTATTTACAATGAAACAAATGGAGCACAAGGCGCTTATGTTGTTGCCACCAACAGCTCGTGGGGCACCGACAACGGCCAACCGGCCAACGCGCCCATCTGGTGCGCCATGTACGATTCGCTCGGGGTGCACGGTGTGTTGAGCTGCGCATCAACAACCAACAACAATATGAACGTCGATCTCTTTGGCGATTTACCTACTGCTTGCCCGAGTAATTATCTCATTTCCGTTGGTAGAACGAATAGTCAGGATGTGCGCAATTCAGGTGGTTATGGAATCACGACCATCGATTTGGCCGCGCCAGGCGACGCTGTTTACCTTGCCAACAACACCACTTACACAACTACCACCGGTACTTCATTTTCGAGCCCATGTGTGGCCGGATCCATTGCATTGCTGTATAGCGCACCCTGCAGTGCATTCACTAATGACGCCCGCAACAATCCGGCACAAGCGGCTCTTCGCATGAAGGAGTTCATTTTGAGCGGTGTTGACACCACCAGTCAATTGATCTCGGAAATGGTGAGCGGCGGTCGATTGAATGTGCATAATAGTTTGCAACAGCTCATCAACTCGTGCGACAATGGCGAATGCATGGCGCCCTATGGAGTAGAAGTAGTGCAACTCACGGGCACTTTAAACTATCAAGTCACTTGGAATGATCTTCTAATTGCAGATAATTATCGACTCGAATACAGGCC
>JAIYBR010000248.1 GCA_027488435.1 Flavobacteriales bacterium | reverse complement strand
TGCGGTTTTCCAATGCTGTTAGACACTAGATCCGCTTACATAGGCAATATGCAAGGTTAAAATTCCGAAGCAAGCGCCTCGAATCATTCACTCACACACTTTATGTAAACGAAATCTTGGGTTTTGGTTAAAAAAGTCTTGCAGTGGCGGGGCGAATTTAATGCATGCAATTCGTCACTCGCAAGACCTATTATTTTCTGGTACCATTAGCCAAGAAATCTCCCCACTCGGTGGGCATGCCGAGAATGGATTCGTTATTCGAATTGTTTTTGCTGTTAGATATCCCAGGTGATTTTAACCGAATCTGAAGTAGGATGCGCCTGACAGCACAGCACAAAACCTGCTGCGATTTCTTTGTCGGTTAGCGCATAATTCGCATCCATTATTACCGTGCCTTCCACCAATTTACCCATGCACGAGGTGCATACGCCACCCTTACAGCTATAAGGCGCATCAACACCGGCATCGATGGCCGCATCGAGGATGCTCTTGCCTTGTGTGTCGAGGTCGAAGGAGGTTGATGTTTCGTCTATGATGGTTGTGATTTTTGCCATGTTAGTTCGCGTTAAATGTTTCGATGATGGATGTTTTGTCTTGCCAGTCAATGGCGTCAAGACGTTTATCAATGAGTTCGTTATTCAAATAAAAGAAAGAAGCGGGAATAGTGTAGACTCCCATTTCATTCAAGGATGTAGCGTGCAAAAATGCAATAGTGGATGGCATATTCGCACGCATCACTGCAATCTTTTCCGGTGTGTCGTCGGTGATGCAATAAAAACGAATTCCGGTTTGATCGTATTCTGAAAAGTGTTCTTTCAGGGAACGTATTTCTTTCAAACAGGGCCCACACCAAGAGGCATAGCAAATAACGATACTACTGTCACTCAGAAGGGATTGAAGTGTGGTCGTGCTTCCCAATGCATCCGTGACCATGATTGTGTTCGCCTCAATTTCAGGTGCTCTTCGATATCGCCAGAAATAGAAAATGGCAACTGCAGCGAGCACGACGAAAAGAGTGTAGTTTTTTCTCATTTCCTGCCACCCATTGCTTTTTTCATTTCTTCCGGAGTCGTTCGCTCATAACCCGTTGGAACAACAAACATCGCATCGGCTACCGCAACCTGTTCGATTTCAATAGCCGTAACTTTCATGGTCATTCCTTGCGAAAGCATTGTGTATTCCATTGGCATGCCGGATAGTGAAGGGTATTGATTGTTGCGATAGGGTATTTCTTTGCAATACCAAATCGACAGGGTCATCGATTTTCCTTCGGAGTTCTTATATGTGCCGACTCCTTCATGGCAGGTTCTTCCTAAAATTAATTTGGTTTTGCCTGTTTCTTTATAATCAACATTGGCAGGCATAGCAGTGGCACCTGTTGATTGATCGGTGCTGTTTACGATCGCTTTTTTCTGACCCATCAAATCCATGCAGGTTACGCTTTCGTTTTTGTCGTAATCAGTGATGGTTACAATTTGACCGATGAATGGTGTATTGGCTTCCATGCGCGACTTATTTCCCTTAACCCAGGTAGTCATCGTGGTTTCCAGCATCGATTTCATTTTTTGCATCTCCGCCGGGGCGTCAAGCACTTCGGTTTTCATAACTGTTTTCCCTTCGAAACTCTGAGCCGTTCCAACGAAATGTACCAATACTAAACAGAGAAAAAGTAGGGCGTTTTTGCTTTTCATATGCTAGAAGGATAAGAGTTCAGATATTTTTTCAGCGACCTTTTGCGGGTTAGGCAGCATGGTCGATTCCAATGTGCTGTTCAAGGGTATGGCCGGTAAACATTCCGAACCCAACGTCATCACAGGCGCGTCGAGCGAGGTGAAACACTTTTCACCAATCAGTCCGGCGAGTGAACGTGCAAAGCTGTTTTGCGCAGGTTCCTCTGTCAGCACGAGGCATCGGTTGCATTTGCGAACGGCTGCGAAAACAGCTTCTTCATCGAGCGGATGAATCGTGCGGAGGTCGATGATCTCCACTTGCCCCGGAAATTCTTTCGCTGCGGCTTTTGCCCAGTACACACCCATGCCATACGTAATCACAGCGACGCTTTTTTCGTTCGTGGCTTCCAGCGCAATGCGGGCTTTTCCAAGCGGTATCACATAGTCTTCAGACGGTTCTATGGTACGAGCGTCTTCGGTTCCTTTCACTTTGCTCCAATAAAGTCCCTTGTGTTCGAGCACGACAACCGGGTTTGGATCATAGAATGCGGCTTTTAGTAATCCTTTCAAATCGGCGCCGGTAGAAGGATACACGATTTTAATACCGCGGATATTGGACAACACACTTTCTACGCTACTGCTGTGATAAGGACCGCCGCTGCCGTATGCGCCAATCGGAACTCGAATCACAGAACTAACTGGCCATTTGCCGTTGCTCAAATAATAGCTTCGGCTTACTTCCGTAAATAGCTGATTCAATCCCGGCCAGATGTAGTCGGCAAATTGAACTTCGACGATGGGCTTTAATCCTGCAGCACTCATACCTACCGTGCTGCCTATGATGAACGCTTCTTGTATGGGCGTATTGAATACACGATTGTCGCCAAACTTCTCGGCCAACGTTGCGGCTTCACGAAATACACCGCCCAATCTTTTTCCTACATCTTGTCCGTACAGCAATGCTTCCGGGTGCTTGGCCAAAATCTCTTGCATAGCAAACAAGGCACAATCAACCATCACAGTGGGTTCCTTACCCGATGGCTCTCGCTCTCCTTGCTCATGCGTAATGGGTGTTGGCGCGAAGTCGTGTAGGAAAAGATCTTCCGGGCGTGGGTCTTCTGCTTGCAAAGCTTGTTGATACTGGCTCTCAACCGAGGTGCGTGCTTCATCGGTTAACCGCTGCAATTGAGTTTCATCGAAGCCAAGCGATTTTAGTTGCTTGATAAACTTCGGAAACGGATCGCGCTTTTGAGCACTCTCCAGATCATCGCGGTACCACTCTTTGCGCACACCGCTGGTGTGGTGCCCAAGCAATGGCACCTTGCAGTGAATAAGCCAGGGGCGGCGATTTTTTCGAATGTCTGAGAGAATCTCGTTCAGCGCTGTAAAGCATTCCATGAAGTCTGTACCGTCAACTTGCTTAACACGGATGCCCGGAAATGCTTTGGCGAAAACGGAGGCATCACCAAATCGTATTTCCGAAGAGTGCGCGCTAATGTCCCATTCATTGTCTTGCACAAAATACAGAATGGGCAATTGCTTGAGCGACGCCATGTGAAACGCTTCACTCACTTCGCCTTCGGTCATGGCTGCGTCGCCAATGGAACAAACCACTACGGCGTTTTTATCTTGTTCTGATGTGAGCTCTTGTTGTTCCTTGTATTGAATACCCATGGCCACACCCGTTGTCGGAATGGCCTGCATACCGGTCGCCGAACTCTGATGCGGAATTTTGGGCATGCCTTCTCTACGCAAAGAGGGGTGACAGTAATACGTTCGTCCACCTGAAAATGGATCGTCACGCTTAGCCATCAATTGCAGCATCAATTCAAAGGGTGTCATGCCAATACCGAGCATGATGCTATCGTCGCGATAGTAGGCGCTTAAAAAATCCTGCGGCTTAAGTTGTAGGCCTAAAGCCAGCTGACACGCTTCATGTCCGCGTGAGGTGGCATGCACATATTTCGAGGTCACCTTCGCGTTTTCTTCGTAGATGTCGGCCATGCTTTTGGCCGTGGCCATCAATTCGAATGCACGCAATAGGATATCGCTGCTGAGGAGTTGCTCTTTTTTGGCTTCTTTCTTTTCTGCTGTCGACGACATACTGCCTTTCGGGTTGATTGGAGCGCAATTTACACGCGAATGGCAGGAACTTTATTTTTTAGTCGCCCCGATTCTTGTCGGGTTGTTAATTTGCACCTGTGACAATTACCTTTCTTAAATATCAGGGCACCGGCAATGATTTCATCATGATTGATAATCGCGATGGGGTGTTGCGGTTTTCTTCCGCTCAGATTGTCCGTTTATGTGATCGAAAATTCGGAGTTGGCAGCGATGGGGTAGTGTTAATCGAGCCACATTCATCTGAAGATTTTTACATGAACTTTTATAACCCCGATGGGTCACAAAGTTTTTGCGGAAACGGCAGCCGATGCGCGGTGGCGTTTGCGCGTCAACTGGGAATAGTCGGAAACCACGGGATGTTCGGAGCCATCGATAAGCCACACGCTTTCGTTGTGAATGATGATGAAATAGCCATTCAGATGCGCGACGTGGAAGCTGTGAACTGGGAGGAGGGTCAATGCGTTATTCAAACCGGTTCTCCGCATCTTATTCAGCTCGTAGAAGATCCCGACAAGCTCGATGTTCCGCTTGAAGGTGCAGCCATTCGCTATAGCAACCGGTTTGAGAAGGAAGGTATCAACGTCAACTTTGTTCGCATGGGCGAGGGCGAGCTTTGGATGCGCACCTACGAACGCGGTGTGGAAGCCGAAACCTTGAGCTGTGGCACTGGTGTTACGGCGGCTGCACTTAGCCTAGCGGCCTTGCAACCGTCGGTTCGCGAGGTTCTTGTTCATACGCGCGGCGGCGATTTGAAAGTAAAGCTCGAGCGCACAGTCGAAGGAAGTTTTCATGATGTATGGTTGTGCGGTCCGGCCAGGTCGGTTTTTCAGGGAACTATTGAACTATGAAGAATCTACAACTACTGAAGAATGCCCTCCTGTCTTTGTTGCTAGCGCTTGCAGCCTTTCACGCAGCAAGTATGACTCGCCTGACTCCAAATGCGAAGTTTTCAGTATTGACGTGTTCGCCCGGTCCCGATTTGTATTCCCTTTTTGGGCACTCTGCCTTTCGGCTTCAGGACACATTGGGAGGAGAGCTGGTAGATGTCGTTTTTAATTACGGCGTGTTTGATGCCTTTGATGATGGCTTCTATGTGAAGTTTGCGCGAGGAAAATTGGATTACCGATTACAGGCAGAGTACTTCGATGAATTTCTGCTTGGTTATGCTCGCGAAGGCAGAGGAGTGTGGGAACAGGAATTGAATCTGACTGCTCTTCAAAAGGAGCGTCTGTTTGATCTTTTGCAGGCCAATGGAAGGGAGGGAAATTGCGTTTATCGCTATGACTTTTTCATGGATAATTGCTCGTCGCGCATTCGCGATATGATTATGCGGGCAACCGCCATAGAACCTACTCATCGACTTGGCTTTCGGTATGTGTCGCTCGACACCCTGCTGGAGTTGAATGAGGTAACGTTCAAACATCCTTGTCATCAGGGAACCACCTATCGACAGGCTATTCAGAAATATCTTGACTACCAACCTTGGAGTGATTTCGGTATTGACATTGCGCTCGGACAGCCCTGCGACAGGGTGATTGGCGATTACGGCTTCATGTTTCTTCCCGACTCGCTCATGCGCGAATTGGAAACAGCACAATTAAACGGTCAAATGTTGTGTCAGCCTCCGGTGGAAATTCTTCCTAACAGGTCAAGCTTGACCATTCCGTTTTTGACATCTCCACTTGTCTTGTTTACGTGTTGGTTGCTATTTCATTGTTGGTTGTTCTTTCGAAAAGGATTGAACCCCATTTTCTTTAAAATGTCGCAAAATGCTTTACTCTTAGCGACCGGAATTGCTTCGTTGCTCGTGCTCTTTTTGTGGTTTTTTACAGACCATACGACAACTCAGCAGAACTGGAATTTACTCTGGGCTAGTCCGCTCAATTTGCTTTTTATACTGGGTTATAAAAGGTGGATGCGACCTTTGCTTTGGATCCAAATTGGAGCAGCCGTGCTTACCGTTATTGGTTTTTTGCCGATGCCTCAATCACTCCATGCGGCCGTGCTGCCCATTGCACTCATGTTGATAATTACATATTCCTCCATCTATCGGAATTCTCGTAATATTGGTAACTGATTAATGACGGTCAAAGTGCTATGAAATTTCCGAGATTGCGCATCTTTATCGCATGTCTTGCACTGCTGTTTCTACAGTCGTGCAAACGCGATGAACCTACCAGCTGGGATCCGGATGTGCGCGCGCCTTTGGCATATGGAAGGTTAACTTTGGGCCAGCTACTGGTCGATTCTATTTTCCAACAGGATGAGGAAGGTTTGTGGCATGTGATTGTCGATCAAAAACTCACCGACTTTGATTTGGACTCGCTGGCGGAAATTCCGGATACTACGATTGTTTTACCCCCCAATACGCTGTTTTTTGTAGGCTCCGTTGCTCAAGGGCAAACGATTGTTTCCTCTAATCAACAGATCACCCTCAATCACCCTACAGCACAATTCAAACAAGTGCGTATGAAGGGTGGTAAATTGAAATACAAAATTCGATCGCCGGTCGAAGGCTACTTGAACTGCACAGTGACGGTGCCCGGATTAACACTCAATGGCGTTGCACAATCCATTGCCTTCCAAATAACTCCTCCCGATGGACAACCTTATTCAACCACCGAAGGTTATTTTGACCTTGCTGGACTAGACTTGAGCCTTACTGGTCAAACAGGATTTTCGTTCAATCGCTTAGCTTATCAATTCGGTATTGTCGTAGCGCCCGATGCACCCATACCGGCTACCGTTAGTGTGGGTGATCAAATTCAGGTAGAAATAACGTTTGAAGATCCACAAATTGACTATGCTCGAGGATATTTCGGGCAGCACCTTTTTTCGTTTGATGAAGAGGTAGATTTCGATGCGTTTTCATCCATCCCGGAAGCGGCCTTCGATTTGAATGGTGCCTCCACTTTGTTTTCTATTCGGAATGCTGTTGGTGTAGATGCGCAAATGGATTTCAGTCAAATCACCAATTGGAACGAAAATCAGCAAACTCAGGTAAATCTGCAGCACACTTCGTTGTTTAATCCAATAAATCTATCGAGAGCGCTAGACAATGGTGGTTTGATAAGTGAATCAGAGTATGCCGTTACTTTAAATGCTGGTAACAGCAACCTCGATGCATTCCTGGAAAATTTGCCCAACAAAATTCGAATTCAAGGTGATCTTCGAGTGAACCCGCTGGGGAATATTTCCGCAAGCAATGACTTCATATATACCAATAACGCTCTCAATGCTGATCTGAGAATGGATATACCCTTGCGTATTGGAATACAAAATTTAATTCTATCTGATACAATAGCACTTTCCGATGGCGAGCGAGAACTGCCTATAGAGGGTAAGTTAGTGCTTTGGATAAAGAACGGGTTTGCGCTGGATGCCAACGTACGTTTATATGCGCTTCGCAATGATGGACGCGATTTGATTGCCTCCGATTTACACCTGCTTCCTGCAATACCAGGAGGCGACGAAGCGTCCTTCATTCCTGTTGAAACCTGGTTGGATATTCCCATCACCGACGCTTTGTTGCAAGCCAATGACTTGTTCATAGAAGTAACCCTGGAAACCCCCGATGGCTCTGGCCCTGTCGGTTTATACGCCAGTCAGGTAATCGATTTTAAATTGCTGGTCGACGGAAACTATTCGATTCAATACGGGAAATGAGTATGCGACTAAAATTAATCTTCCTGGCGATTGGGTTCTCGATTGTATTCTTCGCGAAAGCTCAAACACCTTCGCTCTTGCTTTTAAGCACAGACACCGCCTGGAACCGCAAGGGCATGATGATTTTAGCTGAAGGAGATGCAGGTATTTCTACGAATGCACTGAACGTTGATTTCTTGCAAAAATCTATTTTAGGAGGTCACCTGGAAAGAGATGAGCTGAAGGATTTATATGATCGTCTTCCAACACGATCGAAGATTGGATATGCCGCTCATTCAGATGTCACATTCATGAATTTTGCGGATACACTTTTTGGTAATCCGAACCTCGGCATAAGGGCAAATCTTAGCTTGAATTATGAAGGATTCTGCGGTTTTCATCCAAGAGCCTTTGGCCTTGTGTACCTTGGCAATGGCGAGTTCAACCCGGGAAGAGTAGACCTGGGTGAGTTTATTTATCGCAACCAGGCTTGGCAAAAAATCGGTTTTGGACTTTTCAATAAATCGACTCTCACCGGGTTTACGCTATCACTGGTTGCGGGTCAATCTTTTCAATCGCTTACTCTGAACGAAGCGCAATTTTATACATCACCGGCCGGCGATAGTCTTACCCTTAGTGTGGATGGTTCTTATATGCGGTCGGATGCCAATCGAAGGGGCCTTGCCAACGGAAGTGGTTTAGGTGCCTGTCTCGATTTTGATTGGAACGTAACGCTTGCCGACAAGTCGGCCCTCATGAGTTTCTCAGCGCGCAATCTCGGCTTTGTGGCCTGGAATCGAAAAACGGAAACGCGAGCTCTCATTTCAGACTTTCAATGGAACGGATTAGATGTTACAGACTGGCTGAGTGGCGCTACAGATACGCTCCAACTTCCGAGTTGGGTCGATACGGTGCAGGCTCCAGGAACAAGGAAGGAAACGTTCAAGTTATTGCCGGCTTCATTTTATTTCCGATATATGAAGCGCATTACCAAATCAAGCTACGTGGAGTCAGGCTTCAGTTACTTCCCGAACCGGGTGGCATTGCCCATGGCTTACGCCGGTCTGACACACATGCTGAATGCTCAATTCAGCTTGGGCGAAAGAATTAGCTATGGTGGTTACGGCAATTTTGCTGTTGGTGTCGAAATACAATGGCTTTCGAGAAACTCATGGTTCGTTCGCGCGGGCTCTGCTCAGCTCGAAGGTTGGCTGCTGCCATCGGCACGCGGTAGAAATGTTTTTTTTAATGTGGGAAAGAGTTTTTAATTGAAATCAAAACAAAAATGAACCTCGAAAAATTAAAGCATACGGAAAGCGGTAATTTCATTTTACTGGCCGGACCTTGTGTGGTCGAAAGCGAAGAGCTACTCATCGAAGTCGCTACTAAAGTTTGTGCGATTACCGAACGGCTCAAGATTCCTTATGTTTTCAAGGCTTCTTACCGAAAGGCCAATCGTTCACGCAGCGATAGCTTCAGCGGAATAGGCGATGAACAAGCGCTCGAAATGCTCCGCATGGTAGGAGATCGCTTTGATATTCCGGTCGTAACCGATATTCATACAGCTGAAGAAGCCGTGTTGGCAGCGCAGTATGTGGATGTACTTCAGATACCGGCTTTCTTGTGCCGTCAAACCGATTTGTTGCACGCTGCGGGTCGCACAGGTAAAGTGGTCAACATCAAAAAGGGACAGTTTCTATCACCCGAGAGTATGCAACACGCGGTGAACAAAGTGCGCGAGACAGGAAACGATGCAATTTGGTTAACGGAACGAGGCACGACATTCGGTTACCAGGATTTAGTAGTCGACTTTCGAGGTTTTCCTGCAATGAAAAACTATGCACCGGTTATCATGGATTGTACGCACAGCCTGCAGCAACCCAATCAGTCGAGCGGTGTTACAGGCGGCCGCCCGGAACTTATAGAAACCATGGCGCGTGCGGCAATTGCTGTTGGTGCCGATGGTTTATTCATTGAAACCCACCCCAATCCTGCTGTTGCCAAAAGCGATGGCGCAAATATGCTGAAGCTTGACTTGTTGGAGGGTATGCTCGAGCGAATGGTGAAATTAAAGTCGGTTGTCAACTCACTCTAAGAAACAAGTACGATATGCGCGTTTCATTGATTATCACTCTAATTCTTCAGCTCGCATTGCACAACGCGTCGAGTGGTCAGTCTGATACGGTGAAATTGAAAGCGTATGGCGGAGTGTTGTTTGAACAGGCAGCGCAGTTAATCGAATACAGCTCCGGTGGATATGCAATCGTTGGCACAACAGGAAGTAATCAAACAGGAAATACGGATGTTTTTATAGCACGATTTGATCAGAACTTGAATTGTATATGGTCCAACAATTTCGGTGGAGCAAATGTGGAGTGGGCTTCCAGCATCACAAACGATCCGAATGGAAATTTGATGGCATGTGGCTATACACTCAGTGAAGGTGCCGGTGGCTATGATATCTGGGTCATCAAGGTAAATCCTGATGGCGAGCTCCTGTGGCAAAGGACATATGGAGGGCCCGACTGGGATTTTGCAAAACAAATCGTTGCCCATCCAAACGGAGGATTTCTCGTCTGCGGAAATACCTACAGCGCAGGAAGCGGCGGACAAGATGGAACGCTATTGCACATCACCGATGACGGTGTTTTGCTGAGCCAGCGTTTTTTTGGGGGGCAGGGTAACGACAGTATGAATGATATAGTCGCGGTAGCCGATGGTTATGTAGCTTGTGGACATGAGACATATGACAATGTCATGAAGTCGCGCGTATGGCGATTCGATACCAATGATAATTTAATCTGGGAAAGAGCGGATGGTGAAGATCTGAACGTGGATCGCGAGGCAATGGCTATTTCCGCAGACGCAGATAAGCTTTGTATTGTAGGTGCTGTTACGTCAGCTGATTCGTACAGCTCATTCGAACAAGTGGTTCAGCTAGACAACTCAAGTTTGGTGGAAGTGATAGAAACGCAAGATTTCGATTTCTCCCATTTGGATTGTGCTATTTCAGATAATCAGGTATATCTCGCAGGGTTTCGTGCCGTATGGGGTGTGGAATTGGCTCGACTCGTTCGCAAGCAGTCTGATCTTGCATTTACCGGAGCATTTGAATATTCTGGTCCATATCTCTCCCGATTCCACAGTGTGATTGCGACAAGTCAGGGGTTGGTGTTTTCAGGAAGCTATCTGCAAACGTCATCACAAAATTGGCAGGTCTTTCTATTGAAGTATACTTCGTCCAATCTTGGGCCGGTCACAGGAACACCTCAATTCTTCCCTTGTTTTTCGTTCGGAGTGGATGAAGAGACACAGCCTGATTCGCATGTGGAGGGCCAACTCATAAATGCAATTGGTCAAGTGGTGACAGATAATTTTGTGTGGGATGTCTCAAATGATTATGCGCACATTACACCCGGAGTTTACTATATCAGAACAAAGGACTCTGGCGCTGTGCACCGAGTCTGGATAGGTAAGTAGGGATTAGTTGGCAGAATATTTTGCCACGAAATAGTAGTCAGACTGATTTTCGTACACGCTCTTCAACGAAGAGCTATCGAGTGACTTTTTATTGCTCCAAAAATCACCAATGGTCCAAATTTGATAGCCATGTTGGGTAAGCAATTCGTGCATGTGATGCGGCATGGTGCCGTAAAATTCTGAAGCACCCTTTCCAAACTCGAAGATCAATGTCGGATGGTCGGTCGATAAAATCTGGGTGGCTCCTTTTAGCACATCAAGTTCACCACCTTCCACATCTATCTTAATCAAATTAACTGCGAAGTTGCGAGTTTGGAGTACATCATCGAGTTGGTGAACTTCTACTTCGATTGACTCAATTTGTGGATGAGCTGTTTTGTATTCCCTGCGCTGAAGGCCGCTATAGGCAGGGCTGTCTGTCACTACATTGAAATGTGTAATGCCGGAGCGATTGCTCAATGCATAAGGGAACACGGTTACCTTGTTCTGATAATTAACCTGAAGCCGTTTAAACATTTGAGGAATGGGCTCAAATGCAGTATGCTGACCTTTTGGAGAAAGTGAAAGGATTAAATCAAGGATTTCGCCTTTATGAGCTCCAACATCAACACAATTGCTGGTCACACTCATCTCGCGTTGAAACACTTTCTTGGTAAGGATGTCGTATTTCAAGTTGCGGGTTAGCGGCAAATTGAGAGTAACCAGCACCTGGCGTATGAATTGTTTGACGTGTTGAAAAGGAGTCGATTTCACGGCAGCGAAAATAGTATATTCGTTTTTTCAAGCAGCAGAAGGCTGTATTTACATGTAATACAATTAATCTGCTCAATTCCCGGGGGTACGAATTATGTCGTTTCCAGAATAGACGCTATATCGGGCTTGAAGTAATTGCTGCTCTTCATCACCTTGCCATCTTCCCGATAGATTGGCTGTCCATTATCATCCAGTTTCGACATATTGGATCGTTGTATTTCTTCAAATACAGCTGCCATTTTCGACTGCAGACCATGGGCGTTTATGGTGCCACACAGTATGTAAAGCATGTCGCCCAGGGCATCTGCTATTTCAACGATGTCACCACTTTTCGCAGCTTCGAGGTACTCCTCATTTTCTTCCTTCATGAGGTTGTATCGCAGTTCGATTTCGCTAATGGGTAAATCCGTTGAAGGCGAATGACGCACAGGAAGTTTGAAGGCATCGTGGAAATCGCGAACGTGGTCTATGGCCCGGTTCAGTGTAAAGGAGTTCTCATCATTCATCATGGACAAAACTAGAGTGGTTTTTATGATTTACCATGGAAGGTTGAATTCGCCGAAATTGGAGCGAGTTGTTAAAGGCTCAATTTGTTCTTAAGGGCGTATTGCCCGACAAACTTCCTTGATTATTTTCGCGCCTCTAATTAATAACCAAATGACAAAAAATTCTACTTTCATTCAGAAAATCGCGATCGCGTTTTTTTTGATGCTGGCTTCGCAAGCGATGCTGGCTCAAAATATCTGCGATTGTGATGGTACTTCCCACACACCGGGTGTTCTTACTTGGTTGGGTGATACTTATGCCGACGACGGAGCCTTTGCTTGGGAAGGTCAGCCTGTAAACTTTAACTGTGCTACCTGGGGTTACGACTGCGGTGATATCGCTGGAGCTCCAACGGATGACCCATACGGAGTTTGTTCGGGTAACTTACCACCATTGAACGGTTGCTCACCGAATGACATTCTCGGTTGCACCGATCCGCTTGCTTTGAACTACAACATTGACGCAACCGTAGATGACGGGTCATGCGTATTTGTGGAAGGCTGTACGAATCCATTGGCTAACAACTTCAACCCTGATGCGGTTGTAGATGATGGCTCGTGTACGTTCGATCTTATCTGTGACTGCGCAGGAACTGCTCATACATCGGGTGTTCTCGCTTGGATAGGGGATACCTACGCTGATGACGGAGCTTATGCTTGGGAAGGTCAACCCGTTGACTTTAACTGTGCTACTTGGGGATATGACTGCGGCGATATCGTTGGAGCTCCTGCTGAAGATCCATACGGAGTATGCGCAGGTCAGCTTCCTCCGAATAATGGTTGTGGAGCGGTAGTATTTGGTTGCACTGATCCAGCTGCGAACAATTACAATCCAGACGCTACGGCTGACGACGGATCTTGCATGTACGACATCGCTGGTTGTACAGACCCAACGGCTAACAACTATGACCCAATGGCTACTATTGAGGATGGCTCATGTACATACGGAGCTTGTTCAAACTTGACATTGATAGCAGCACAAACGCCTTGCACTCCGGATGCGAACGATGTATTGAATCCTTCTGTAGAATTCACGTTTGGCTTCACAGGATCATGCACGGTTGCTGAGATCATCATTAACTTGGATGGAACTGAATATCCTTTCACTGTGGATGCTCCGGATAACGTTAGTGGCAGCATATTCGGTTTGACCGGTTTCCCTGCAAACGTAGCTTACAGCGCATATTATGTGCTAGCTGATGGCACTCCAAGCGACGTGTTTGATTTCACAGTGGGCGATTGCACGCAAGACGCAGTGATTTGCGACTGTGATGGCAACCAACATACAATCGGTGTTCTTAGCTGGTTGGGTGATACGTATGCTGACAATGCAGCCTTTACATGGGCTGGAGTTACAGTGAATTTCAATTGTGCTACTTGGGGTTATGACTGTGGTGATATCGCAGGAGCACCTGCTGAAGACCCATACGATGTATGTGGTGGAAACTTGCCGCCGAATAATGGTTGTGGAACGGTTGTATTTGGTTGCACTGATCCAGCTGCGAACAATTACAATCCGGATGCTACAGCTGACGACGGATCTTGCATGTTCGACATTGCAGGTTGCACCGACCCAACGGCTAACAACTACGACCCAATGGCTACGATTGATGATGGCTCATGTACATACGGCGCTTGTTCAAACTTGACATTGATTGCCGAGCAAACTCCTTGCACTCCAGATGCAAACGATGTATTGAATCCTTCTGTAGAATTCACGTTTGGCTTCACAGGATCATGCACGGTTGCTGAGATCATCATTAACTTGGATGGAACTGAATATCCTTTCACAGTGGATGCTCCGGATAACGTTAGTGGCAGCATATTCGGTTTGACCGGTTTCCCTGCTAACGTTGCGTTTAGCGCGTATTACATACTTGCTGACGGAACACCAAGCGACGTGTTTGATTTCACAGTAGGTGATTGTTCACAAGATGCAGTGATTTGCGACTGTGATGGCAACCAACATACAATCGGTGTTCTTAGCTGGTTGGGTGATACTTATGCTGATAACGCAGCTTATACATGGGCAGGTGTTACAGTGAACTTCAACTGTGCTACATGGGGTTATGACTGCGGTGATATCGCAGGCGCTCCTGCTGAAGACCCATACAATGTATGTGGTGGAAACCTGCCACCGAACAACGGATGTTCTACCACATCTGTAGAAGAAGTTGCATCTGTATTGTTTGAAGCTTATCCAAACCCAACTTCAGGCATGCTCACCTTGGTGAACCGTGGCGAAGGCGGTAACAAGCAGATCCGTGTGTTCGACCAAACAGGTAAACTCCAGCTTGCTGAGCAGCGTTCAATGAATGCTGGTGCATCTGAGCAGTTCAACTTGTCTAACCTTGCTGCCGGAACGTACCACGTTCAGGTAGTTGGTAACAACGGAGTATCTAACATTACTGTAATCGTTCAGAAATAAGCGATAACAGCAAGCATAAAAAAAGCCCTCCCGATTGCGGGGGGGCTTTTTTTTATCCCTTAAAACGTTTCTGAAAAGCTGGAACTTTTCAGGTAACCAAAACAACCTTTCAATGTTTACCAATTAATTCCTTGCATAGAAGACTTGGGGTGGAGAGGGAAGGTTGCATCGAAGGGCTAAGCGGAGAAGGGAGAAGGGAGAATGAGAGCATCCTTTTACCGCTCACGCAATCAGAACCTATATTGCACACCCCATTCTCCATTCCCCATTCTTCTTTTCTCTTTTTTGCTCTGCCAAATAACTCCCCTATATTTGCCGCCGCAATTGGGGGTATAGCTCAGCTGGCTAGAGCGCTTGCATGGCATGCAAGAGGTCATCGGTTCGAATCCGATTATCTCCACTTTAAAAATCCCGAACGATTTGATTTTCAAATAGTTCGGGATTTTTTCTTGTAATTAAGCCCACATTAAGCCCACATTTTTTTCGTGGAGATTTTCGTGGAGATTTCGATAATTGAACGGTGGGGTTTGCGCCTCAGGGATTGATTTGTTTGCGCAGGTAATGATGAAGGCCTAGAACAGCTTGTTCAAAGTTGTCACGATATTGGCGACCGTGCGTCAAGTCCATATAAAAGAATTTACCAGAATTTCCTCCTTTATAAACAAAGCCTTTTCTGCCATCCAAAAATTCAATCAGGTGTTCTGTATAGTTACCCCAAGCAATATCGTATTCTTCCGATTGACGAGTTATACTATACCCATACTTGGTATTTTCATTAAATGACCCTTTTCTATCGGAGCCTAAACCATTGAAACCACTATTATTTTTCAGATACTTATTCTCCAGAAACCTGAGAACATCTCCAATATTATTCAGCTCACCGTGATATCTTGTTTCGTTGACGAAAAAAGCGTAGCTGTCGGTGCTATCAAGTTTAAGCGCGATAACATTCTCATCGAAGAAACCATGTTTTAGTAAGTAACTTTCTGCTTTTGTTTCAAGCAGTAGTGATTGATTTCCCAAATACTCCCAATTGCCTTTTTCGACAATGCCATTATCTGAAATAAGCAGTTGGTTGTTTGCTCTAAAAATGAATACGCGTTTAGTTTGATTGATATCTCCTAATGAAACCCAATGCTGATTTGTCAGCTTGGTAAGGTCATCGAGCTTTTGGCTGTACCTCTGAATTTTTGGGATTATGTCTGCTATGAATGTTTTCATAGAAATACTTGGAAACAATTTATGCTTTTAAAAAGGCATCTAATAAAGGTGAATTTTCCTCTAATTTAATCACGAATACATCGAACCGACATCCCGCTCTGACGGGACGATTCAGTCCTATAAACACTCTCACTTGCGTGCTAAATATAGCGACACAATGTCGAACTCCAATATAACTTGTAGAACTCCAGTAATATCCATTGACGCCATTATTTGCGAAAAAATTAAGTTCTATAGGATTGCCAGGAAGGGCTGAGAAGCCATTGAAATTAGTCGCCTCTGTATTTGGGGATTGCTAAAAACCATTGGCATTTTGAATTGATCCGATGTTTTTCAGTTTTCTGCCAGCAATATCGCTTTCTCCTAAGAGATCTGTCAGAAGTGTCCATTCATAATCGGCAGGTAAATGCCATCGGCCTGATTCATTGGTTGAGTGAAATATCATTTAGTCTGTCTTTCTAATGGTTATATGATGCATCTTCGACTATATTCCACTAATCAACTCATGTCTATTTCGAATAAAAAAGCATTAATTTTTAACGGGGAAGTCGCTCTTAAATAGACTTCGAGAGAAATGTTGAACTTAAAAAATTCAGTTGTCACTCTTCCTTTTCTCATGAATATCAGCTTATTCTTAATCCCGAAGACACCTAACATTGAATGCAGCCCGAGAATTGTAATCGCTACTTATACTAACTGCTGGCTGATTATCGAATAATCGTAATGACCATGCTTGATATGGGAAGTCGAATGAATTGCTACTCCACCAATATCCAACGTCTCCGAAGTCATAAAAAAAGCCATTGTTATAAGGATAATGGAAGCCCCCGGGAAGGCCAGAAAAACCAGATAGATTCGTATTATTCGAACTGTTTGAATTCCAATAATTGTTTGCATTACTCAAATCATTCAAACTCTTTAAAGCGTCTCCAGCTAATTCAGATCCACCGAATTCATTTATTAGTGCTGACCATTCATATTTTGACGGAACATGCCAACCAATTGGACACAATCCACGGATATCGACACATGCAAACCAATTATAATATCTGCCAAATGGGCATGCATAGGTTGTGTCATTGCTCCAATATATCCATGCACCAGACGTTGTATTCTGCCAATCAAATACGGTCAAGTCCCACAATATTGTATCGCCATTTGAATAAATACTCGTATTCAGATTTTCTGCCATCCACTCTTGTGTTCCTATTAGAATGGTCTTGTAAGTGTTTCCCTCCTGGTCTGTCATGGTGCCGTAGGTTAATTCTCGATTATGAACGTTGGGAGCACCACATGTATGGAGCGCGGCATCTGTTGTGCCAATATCGCCAAAATCATTCGCTTCACTAATGCCGGGGACAATTACAAAATTATTATCACCAACATGCAAGGTATCTCCTTGACTACTTACGTTAAGTTTGATACTTCTGCTATACAAAGCATACGGCACACTCAACATTTGCTGCGTTCCAATATCCACAAATCCACTACCCAAATCAATTTCCACCTGCATAAACTTGCTGCCATTTGCCCAATTGACAGAGCCAAGGGAAACATTGCTGCCCAATTGTACTGTAAATAAACCCAAGGCGCTGGTGCTTACAGTTTGTGTTTCTTGCCAAACAGCTGCGCCGGTTGCCGACGCGTCATGTATGGTAAAACGGGCATTGATAGCCGCATTAGCGAGCGGTTGCCCTGCAGCATCACGCGCAATGGCTTGGTAGGGGATTAGTTGAGGTGCTTGGCCAAGGGCTCTCCATGATAGGAGAATTAAGGCCATACAAAGGAGTCTAGTCATGTTAAATCAGAATCTTGATGAGTTATAATTAATTGGAGTTCAAATATGGAGAAACAAATGTATGAAATTTCATCATTTTTTTTACGTAATGACTGCAGTAAGGCGTCTTCATTCAATCGCGGATAATATGCTTTCTGCTTAAGTGCAACAAGATGTTGTGGGTAGGTGACGACGTCCATTAGATTTACATCCATACCAGGGCGTTGCATAACATCAGTCTCCCATTCGCATTACAAGCTTGTAGATACTACCAGCGACCTCCCATATCATCGGAATCTTTGTGGCAAATAATACTACTATGAGCACACAAAACGCAACCTACTATCACTTGATTCTCGACAAAAGCGGTAGCATGAATTCACACTACGAGCAAACCCTGGAGGGGCTCAACGAGAAGATTCAATCCATTAAAGCTATTCAACAACGCAATCCGGAGGTGCCGCTCCATGTTTCGCTTACACTATTCTCCGATCAGCCAGAACTGGTGTTCGAAAATGTGCCTGCAACTTACCTGTCCAATCTCACCGAAAATGATTATGTGGTTGATGGTATGACCGCCCTTCTCGATGCTATAGGAACGACCGTGAGTCGAATGGAATACGCGCATGGACGTGAGATTCGGGAGAACAATGCGAATGCGATGGTGGTCATTTTTACGGATGGTCATGAAAACGCATCGCGAATATTCACCTTCAAACAGATTGCAGCCAAAATCAAGGAGCTGGAAGCTACCGGTAAGTGGTCGTTTGCTTTTGTGGGAGCCGATATCGATGCTTGGCAAGCCGCACAGCGTATGAATTTCAAACAGAGTAAGGTATACTCCAGCAGAAAGACTGAGGTAAAAGACACCCTTTCGCTTCTTTCAGAGCAACTTGAAATGAGCATAAAATTGAAGAAGGACGGCAAGACATGGGACGGATTTAAATGAAGGGTTGGTTCCATGCGTTCGTGAAAATGCATAATATGAATAGAACCAAGTATATTTAACCATGCGAATTCATTTGTTTCGTTCGATTGAAATGTCTGCTGAGCGTTATGCAAAACTCTTGCATTACATGCAATCCTTTCGTGGTCCAATGCAGTTTTTGGGTTCCGACAATTCGCTCGATATGGATACGGAAGACCTGGAGTTTGAACCATGGTCAAATGATCCGGATAGTCTGCGCGAGGTAACAAGCAATATGTCGTTGTCATGTGAGGAGATAGACTTTTCTGTAACTTTTGAGGATCCAAGCCCTTATCGCAAGCCTGAGCAGTTGAAGCTCGTGCCATGGAGCGCATATTTCGAAGAGATGAATCGGTATCGTCGGAATCATGATTTGGGGGATGATGAGTTTGTAATCTTACTCACAGATCAAGGCAACGAACACAACTGGTTTTCCGCTCCTGACATGAATGGCAAGCGAAATGTATTCGTTCAAACATCGGGGTGGGGATACTTCCTAGAAAGTGAGTCCATGTTCCCAATTGCCTATCAGGTATTGACCAACGTGCTGCGTTTTTTCATGGTGAATGGTTGGCATGAATTCAACGAAATCATTCATGAACGACCCCGCGGTTGTATGAACGATTTCAACGCGAACAAGCATGAAATCGTGATTAAGCTGCGCACAGCCGACTTGTGCAAGGACTGTACGAAGCGCATTATGGATAGAAAGGTGGATGGGCCCATCATGACACAAGCTTTCGAAATGATGGAGTCAATTCGCGCCAATGTCTTGTTTAGAGATCGCCTGACGATAACCCAGCGACCGAGCCGACTGCGTATATCGGGACCTCGTCGAATCATCGATTTCCCGGACATGCCTAACTGCGAACTTCGACTTACGCCACTTG
>JAIYBR010000096.1 GCA_027488435.1 Flavobacteriales bacterium | reverse complement strand
TCATGTTTTTTAATGTTGTGGGAGGCGCTTTATGGATCACCTCGTTGAGTTTAATTGGATATTTTCTCGGCACTCAATTTCCGGCCATCGAAAACTATGTTGGCTACATCGTGATAGGGTTCATTGGCCTTACTACAACACTTCTGGTTCGCACGTATATTAAACAACGCCGGGAAATGAATCCAGGCAAGAAGAAGCCGGAGGAGGGGGACGACGAAGCTCCGCTGCTGATGCCTTGACGCTCTCTAGTAACAACTACTAATTACAGCAGTTATTAGCTCTGTTTTACTGATGCCCTGTACACCGGCCTGTTGAGGAATAATACTGGCTTCTGAAAATCCTGGCGTAGTATTCACTTCGATGACATAAATTTCGCTATCTCGTATAATGTAGTCTACACGTATCATTCCTCGGCAATCGAGCGCTTTGTAAATCGCCTCGGAATTGGATTGCACTTGTTCGTACACATCTTGGGGTAGTCGCGCAGGCGTAATCTCTTCAGATTGCCCCTGATACTTTGCCTCGAAATCGAAGAACTCTTTTTGCGATACAATTTCAGTTATTGGCAATGCCATAATTTTTCCTTGCCATTGTATAACACCGCATGTCACTTCTGTACCCTGAATGAACTCTTCAATGATAATCTGACTATCGACCTTGAGCGCAATTTCGATGGCCATTTGGAGGTCTTCTGCTTTATTCACGCGCGATGTGCCAATGCTGCTTCCGCCGCAGTTCGGCTTCACAAAACAAGGTAGCCCAACCTGCCCGATAATTTGCTCAGTAGAGAATGAATCGGGTTGCTTCAGCGTGAGACTTTTTGCAACATGAAATCCGAAGGTGCCTAAAACACGGGTGGTCATTTTCTTGTTGAATGTGAGCGCCATATTGAGTGTATCGCCTGTGGTTGTAGGAATACCCTGCAATTCAAAGTAGCCCTGTAAAATGCCATTTTCACCGGGGGTTCCATGAATGATCATAAACACACCATCAAATGAGATTACGTTGCCCTGATAGGTGATGCTGAAGTTGCCTTTATTTACGGGCAGGTTTCCCGCTTCAGTCTCGGCATACCAATCGGTTGTGGTAATTACAATTTTGACTGGATCATAGAGATTGCGATCAATGTTATTCATGATCATCTGAGCGCTGCGCATGCTCACTACCGATTCACCGCTATACCCGCCGCAAACAACGGCAATTCTCTTTTTCATGACGATTCTTTAATGCTTCAAATTTCAATCTTGCAATCGTTCAAAGTCTTGTCAATTGAAGTGCGTTTGAACATGGGCAAGTTGATAGCAACCGGTTTCCTTGTTATCATTGCCACCTAATCAAGATGCCATGTTTAAGAAAATGAAGTTAGCGGGGATTTTCGCCATAGGAATTAGCGCTCACGGTAATGCGCAAACGGCTGTTTCGACAGGTGCATACACTTTTTCTATCGTCAAAGAAAACGCTGTAGGCTCTATCGAGAATCAGTGCCAAACGGGAACGTGCTGGAGCTTCGCAACGGTTTCCTTTTTGGAGGCTGAGGTTTTACGAAAGGGCGGAAAGCCGGTCGATTTATCGGAGATGTATAACGTGCGTATTACATACCCGCTCAAAGCCGACGCCTATGTGCGTTATCAAGGCAAGCAACAATTTGGTCCCGGTGGGTTGAGCCACGACGTATTGCGAGTTGTTGCAGAGCATGGTATGGTGCCTCAGTCTGCGTATTCTGGCATGAAGACAGGTATTACTGAACACAATCATGGTGGCCTTGATGCGCTATTGGAATCGACCGTAAAGACAGTGCTGGATAAAAAATTAAATGAAGAAGGTGCCGCTTGGAAGAATTCTGTCGAAGGAATTTTGGATGCCGAAATAGGCGCGGTTCCATCATCGTTTGAATTCAATGGCAAGAAATTTACACCAGCCCAATTTCGCGATGAACTGAAAATTAATGCGTCAGATTATGTGAGCATTTCATCGTTTACTCACCACCCATACTATTCTCCTTTTGTACTGGAAGTGCCCGATAACTGGGCTAAGGGAAGCTTCTACAATGTTCCGTTGCAAGATCTGGAGAGGATTACCGAGAACGCCCTGGATAATGGTTATACCATCGCCTGGGATGCTGACGTAAGTGAAAAGGGTTTTTCCTATTTGCAAGGAGTTGCTGTGCTTCCGGCCTCTATGCCCAAGAAGGATGAGTGGTGGACGATTATTCACCCCGAGTCGACTCCAACAGCCGTTTCACGACAGGATGCGTTCGATCGTTTTGAAACGACCGATGATCACTTGATGCACATCACAGGTAAGTCAAAGGACCAGCAGGGAAACACTTACTACATCACCAAGAACTCATGGGGAGCGACCAACCCATTCAAAGGTTATTTGCATGTTTCGAAAAATTACTACCTCATGAAAACGGTTGGAATCGTAGTGCACAAGGATGCCATTCCTTTGGAAATTCGAACGAAACTCGGATTGAAATAATCGATGAAAAAATTTGCAAAGCTTTCATTGATTGCCAAAATCTGGCGTGTCACGTGGTTATCGGTAGTGCTGTTTTTTGGCATCACACTCTTTTGGGTAACATCGTTGAAATGGATAAATCCTCCTACTACTTTCTTGCATCTCACAACAGATTGCCCGAAAGGTGTTGAATTTCACAAGCAATGGGTCGACGGCGATAAAATTTCGAATTACATGAAGCTAGCGGTAGTGGCGAGTGAAGACAACAACTTCATGAAGCACGGAGGCATTGATTGGGGAGCTGTAGAAAAGGCACGCAAGTACAATGAAACCGAAGGCAAGCGCAAGGGAAAGTATCGGGGAGCGAGTACG